>JAZORL010000032.1:0-25206 GCA_045656625.1 Candidatus Scatosoma sp.
TGCTTGCGCAGTTTTTTCCGTTTCACCGAAAACAGTTTTATTTCGTTTGTCCGCACTATAAAACACTTCGTTTTCGTCAAAGAAACGTTCGGAAAGCTCAGACGTATCCATTTTGCCTATCTTGTAAAATGGCACTTTGAAACTGGGCGAAAAATACGTTTTTAACGGGTAGTTACCAAAGGTAACGATAATCGAATGCCCGATATCCCCGGGTTTATTTAAGCGTTGCAAATCGCTCGGATAAATCAAAGGACGCACTTGCGTTTGCGTGGAAAGATTGATATCGTCGCTATGTATCGAACCGCTTTGTGAGCTCACGACGACCGTGATATTCCCGCAAAGCTCGGAATATTCTTTACACGTGTTCATATCGTTCGAGCCGATGAACATCTTAATACCGCAGTTCCCCTTGACGATATCGGCAACCGTTTCGCCGTACACGTTATTGAGCTGTGCGTAGGATTGCACGATCATGGTGAACCAAATCTTTCTCGAACGGCCTACCGTGATAAACTTATCAAACTTTTCAATCTTCGGCATATTACCGAATTCGTCCATGATGAAATATACGTTGCGTTCCAACGTCAATTCTTCCGTTGCGGACGCCACTTTGATAAGCGTCTTATAGATATTCAAAATGAAGATCGCCGCCAAATTGTGACGCGTATCCTTTTCATCAGGAATCTTCAAGAACAACGCCGTCGGTTTATACGCCAACTGTTCGGACGAGAAATCGGACGAAGCGGTCAAGGCACAAATACCTGCGTCATTGAACATTGTCAATTTTTCATATACGATCGACATATAGGACGCACGCGTTTGCTCTGCCGCATCACACACTTGCTTGGATAAGGAGTACGCCTTTGATAAAACGCTTCTTCCTGCAAAATAGTTTCGCAATTCCAAATAATCCTGCGACGAATTTTGCAAAATCTTTGCGAGATTGAAGAAATTGAATTTCTCTTTCGTCATACCCAAGCGTTCGTCCGCACTATCTTCAAGCATGGCGAGCAAGGTGGCAAGTGTAATACTTCTTGCGCCCTTTTCCCACATGGGATCTTTTTCATTTTCCACGGGTACGAGCACGGAAACGAGATCGTTCAAGTCTTCGTACACTTCGTCGAAAATCTTTTTCTTGTAAACCTTAATCGCCTCTACCAAGCGGTTGTAGTCCGCATAGCCCTTGCCGTCGAATTCGTACCATTTTTCCTTGCCCTTGAACGCATCCAAGGATTGCATTAACGTCAAGCCGCTTTCTTCGGGCGCGCCGCGACGGGCATACGCTTCGGTGTGGGCATTGAGAAACTTTTGATAGTTATCCCAGATCATATCCAAGGGATTCCAACGATAGGACGCGTAGGTATCACGAAGGTCGATCACCTTTACGTCGTAGCCGCGTTCCTTCAAGTGCTTGGAATGCAAGGAGAACAATTCCCCTTTCGGATCGGTGACAACCATAGACGAGCCTGCTGCCGATGCACCGAGCAATTGAATCATGGGGCTTACGAAGGTGGTCGTTTTACCCGAGCCCGTACTACCGATTACCAAGCTATGGCAGGGCGAATTAAACACCACTTCCATATCCGCACCCTTATTGATAAGCTTTGCGCATACGGGAATACCATCTTTTTTCACTTCGCCAAGCGCACTAAATTTGTGTTTTTTGAAAAGTTGGTTGCGTTCCGAATCAGTCATCCAACGGGAATTTTCCAAATTGCTTTCAATTTGCTTTAATTTCCCCTTTCCGCGCAAGCCACCCTTCATGAAATATAACATTTTGGGATCGATAAACTTGCAATAAATAAACAAGCAGCAACCGAACATCACGAGCGCAATCCCGTAGAATTTGAAGTCGAATGCAACGACGTTATCCAAAAAGCCCAACCAGTCCAAACGCGCGAAATTGAAATTGCATTCCAAAAGCGAATAAAGAATAAATCCTACGATATTTGAAATGCAAATGAAGGTACTCACAAGAAAGAGCACTTCCTGCACCTTGCCTTGCGCAATTCTATGCGCGAAGAATACGTTGGAAAGTATCATAAACATGATATACCAAAAGATTCCCCATTGCATCCATTTCGAAAAAGTGAGCATACCGTTCGCGCGCAATACGAGCAGCGAAAGCACCGCCGCTAATATAACGCAAACGATTTGTATAATTCCGAAAAATTTTATTTTCTTTAACATAAAGAATTCCTCTCTTAAGCGGACGAAGCTTATGCATTGCTACCGATAAAGTACCAAGCTTCTAATCTTAATTCAATATCCCTATAATTCGCATTGTTATGCGTGAAGGTGACCACACAAACGTAATCTCCCGCCGACGGCACTTGAAATACGTATTCGTAGAGCGGATCGACAATCGCTCCGTTGCCATCTTCTTGCGAAGCCAATTGCATCGTGCCTACGATCTCGTCTCCATTTAAATTCATCACCTTGAAAACGGGCGTAATACCTTCGGGCAACTCGCCCGACAAAATCACCTTGTAGTCTTTATTTTCTACGTAATTTTCTCCTTGCGAATCCAAATAAAGCTTCTGCATTTGCGAATCGTATTCCGCAGAACAAATGGTAAGCAACCCTTCTAATTCGCCAGGCATCGGCTTATAGTTCAGCGCATTCTTGCCTTCAATGGTGAAAACCGCTTTTACGGAATACACACCTGCCTCTGTCGCCGAATTTCCTTCCACGTAATCCACTATCACGTCTTCGCCCTTGCCGTTCTTTAGCATTTTAACATAGTAGATAAGTTTCACGTCCGACGGAATTTTGTCGTTTATTTCCACACTCAATTCGTACGCTTCCCCCGTATAATCGAAGGTCGCATTCGATAAGCTAACTGCCGACATATCGTAATCGGCGCGTTCAATGGTGAATTGTGCCGTTATAGCGGTAATGGGGTTGTAATTTTTATCATCCCCCGTAAAGATTGCACACACTTCATATGTACCCGCATCCATCTTTCTATTTCCTCTCTCGGGCGCTTTATCTTTTACGGGGCTGCCGTCCCCTTCCGCGATTTTCGCAATCGTATATTCAACGCTCACGCCTTGGGGAAGAGTCAACGGCTCGTAAACATCCATACCGTTCACGCTCTCAATCTTTTTCCCCTTCAAGGAAATACTATGCCATTCCTTATCGTAAACGAAGGTTTGACCTTCAACAAAACTTGCGTCGAACACGTAATCCGCTTTTTCTACCACAACCGTGTCCGTAATCGTCTTCGTCACGTACCCATCGCATTGCAAGACTGCCGTTATCCCATAATTACCCGCATCTTTGAAAGTGTTGCCATATGGATAGGTGATCTTCGTAGCGCCAGGAATATCCCCTTCCACTTTCACGGTGATTGTTTGGCCCGTGTACTTGTGATTCAATTCATCGAATCCTATATTTTCGGGAAATACGTTTCTCGCAACGTCGATCCAAACAATCGTCACTGCGCCTTTATAGGAAATGGAAATTTCACTTTTCCCTTCCTGGAAAAATTTCAATTTATCCGTTTCGGAAATCATATCTTCTTGCAAAGCAATCTCTTTCGTACTGCCATCGTCATACGCCACCGTTAACGTATATTCGTCATAAGAAAACTTGCCCACGCGCAGTTGCAAAGGCATTTCTTCGGAATATCCGTTTAAGGATATGCTTTCAACGTTCTCTTTGCTCGTACAAGCCGTAAAAAGAAAGAGACCGAATAAGCTAAAAAGTATAGTAAGGCATATTTTTCTAATTCGCTTCATATTCACGTCCAAACTCCCCCTCTGCCTTCCTTAAAAGTGCAAAGGCGAAGATTTTTTTCAAATTTATTTATTGCCGTAGTAATATTCCTTGGCCAAATTGCCGTTTTCCACTTCCGCCCAGCTATATTGCTTCATAAACTCACCGCGGTAGCCCGATTTTTGAATATCCTTATGTGCCAAATAATCGTACCAATCGCAAGTGATTTTGCCAACGTCCAGCTTAATCGTGCCGTAATTTCTTTGGAGCACCGATTCCACGCCGAGCGCTTTCAAGGTGGAATTTAGGGAAGAAACGAGCGTTTGGTACATACGTTGACGCACGTCGCCGTCGTATTCCCCGTCTTCGAAAAGAATATCGTAGAGCTCTTGATTTGAGCACATTTTTCCCTTTCTATAAAGCAGATACGCAAGAATTTCCTTCGCCTTTTTTCTTTCAAAGGAAACAATATCCCCGTTTTGATTAAGCACTTCGAACGAGCCGAAGCAACGGAAGGATAAAAGATAATTCTTCTTCTCCGCAAGAGGATAGCGAAGCTCTTGCAATTCCCCTTTGATGTCTTCTGCTGTCACCGGCTTCATTAAATACCCGCTAGCGTGCATTTTCATGGCTTCGTTGGCGTACTCGTCATAGCCAGTCACGAAAATGATATTGAGCTTGGGCATAAATTCCTTCAATTTCTTTGCCAGCTCCACACCCGTCATACTACCCATGCGCACGTCCAAAAACGCCACGTCACAGGGCTTATTTTTTGCAAATTCGAGCAATTGATAGGGATCGGAAAAGGCAAAAATTTCCGCTTCGGGCGCGGCAACTTTCAATTCGCGCTCCATTCTATCCAAAGCAAATTTTTCATCGTCAACTACAAAAAAAATCATTTTATTTCTCCTTTGGAATTCGAATCGTCACAAGCGTACCCGTGCCCCTTTCGCTCTTAATCTCTATGCTACCGCCACACATAACAGCCAAGCGGTGTTTTACGTTTTCAATCCCGACATGTTTACGCCCGTCAGACATAGGCGCTTCGGGGTCAAAGCCCACGCCGTCGTCTTCAATCGTGACGTAATCGTTGTCTTCGTCGGAAAAGCTAGAAATCTTCACTTTCCCCTTTGCCTTATGATAACGAATACCATGGTTTACGGCGTTTTCCACCAATGGTTGCACCGTCAATGCGGGCAAAGTGAAATCCGTCGCTTGGATATCGTATTCAAATTGCAAATCGTCGCCATAACGAAGCTTTTCCAGCTCGATATAATGGCTCAAATGGTGGAGCTCATCTTCAAATTCAATCGTCTTTCTCTCGTTCAATGCGCCCATGTTCCCGCGTAAATAGCGCGAGAAGTTAATCGTCGCCTTTTCCGCGCGCTTGGGATCAACCACACAAAGCTCGGCTATGCTATTGAGCGAATTATATAAGAAATGGGGTTGAATTTGCGAAATCATAATCGCAATACTCGTATTCTTTAATTCCTCTTCCATTTCCTTCGTACGAATCGACATTTTGTAGTTCAAAATAATCGTATAAATACCGAATGAAACGGCAACGACGAGCATAGCGATAAACACCGCCTTCGATAGATAGAGCCCGTCCCAAAGCGCAAGTCTTGCGCCGAAGTAGTCCCCTAAAATACAGAGCATACTCACCAAACTGCTTGCAAGCACGACGCGCACGCCCTTTCCTGCGGAAAGGATTTCGCGAATGCCGAAGCCGATAAGCACCGCCACGATTACGGCGTATGCGATATGCCAGTAGAAAAGGATATCAAAGATTCGTACGACTTTCCGTGCCGCAAGCACCGCCAAAAGCATGGTGATTGACCCAAAGCCGACTTGAACCCAAGACGTAATTTCTTTTCTTTTTCCCGATAAACAGCGCGTTGCAAACAAAGCCAAGAAGAAATTTGAAAGCATTTGGCAAAGACACAGCGCCGTCGTGTTAAAGGGCGCATGTTCGTTCCATAAGAATACGTCCACCACGTCTAAAATATAGACGCCGCCCGTAAAGAAAATCCAAAAACCGATAACCCAAAGTAAATGTGCAATACGCAATTTTGCGATGAACGCAACGATGGTCAAAACGAACACGCCGAGCGCAATGGCAACAAAGGAAAAGCCGATATAGCGGAAGCCATCGTTTTCCTTTGCCAACGTTTTTGTGAGCAACGTGGGCGTTTCCGTCCGCACCTTTTCTAAAAATTGATCGATTGCCGATTCGTTGCCGTGCTTATGCGGGTTGGAAATCACAATTTCCACGATTCCGTCCGCCATTTGCGGGAAGGTGAAGCTCGACCACAGCGCACCGCACGCATCCACGCCGATACGGGGATTTTCCGCATCGAAAAGCACTTTGCCTTCTTCAAGACGAAGGGCTACGGAAATATGATTGCAGTAGAAATTCAACGTAAAGCCCGAAACGTCGTCTTTATAAAACTCCCCGTCGGGCGTCGTGAAGATAAACTTCCCGCGCAACGTCACGTCCCCGCTCGTCGCACTAATATGTTCCCCTTTGGAAATGGTTTTCCATTCGCCGTCATCAATCTTATATTCCCCTCTAAATTCCGCAGAGAGAAAGCTCCCGCCTTCCGAAACGGAGGTGTTTTTTGAGATTACCCCCAACGACACGGCGCATATCGCGATAAATAAAAGACAACCGATTAGCCCAAGGGGCAATTTCTTTATCGTCTTGATAAATTTTGTCCAAAAGTTTTTCATAATGAAGTCTCCTTTATCGCGTTAAGTGCATCAAAAAGGCGTAAAACGCTGCGTTTTTTCAATAAGAATAAATACGACAATATCCCCGATTTCACTCGGGGAGCCTCGTCATTTTATTTTTTCAAGCTTTTGTTAATCTTCTTGCATTCACTTGCATAGAAGAACATAATGCTTGCATCCACAAGACAGGAGCAAAGGGTGCTAACATCATTCCAAATGCTATCGGACTTGAAGAGTGCAACCACTACAACGAGCGCCATCAAGCAGTTGATAATGCAAATGATTTTTGCAAGAATGATATGTAATTTGCCGCCGCTGGGTTTCGTTGCTTCTTTAATACCCTTAATCCCCAAGTATGCGTTGATAAGCACGGAAATACTAATGCACGCTACAACGCCGATAATCACAAGGTTTGCAAGCTTTTCCACAAGCTCTTCTTCGTGCGCAACCATAGCAATTTCGCCGGTTGACGCGCTTATGATAAGAGTAATTGCATCCACAATTGCCACCACCAAAAGTAAGATACCGTAAATATACAAAGTTTTGTTCTTTTTCATTTTTTTATCTCCTATTTTTAATTTTTTTTACTTTAAGCTCGAAAGAGTTTTTTCGTTGCTATCCGCTTTATGTTCTACGGGCGGAACGACATTCATATCGTTTTCCTCATTCAAGATAATATTGAGCTGTTCGCTTTCATTGACCTTGATTTCGGGGTACAATTTGCCAAATTCTTCTTGCGCACCTTGGATTGCGTCGTTCATTGCAGCTTCGTCCCCTTGCACTATCTCGCGGATTACGTCAGCGTTTTGCATAACGATATAGCCTTTGCCGTAGTCGCCAAGTTGGTTTTGGTTAAACGCAACGGGCGTAGCGCGGTTCAAGATAATATCCGTGAATTTTTGCGCTACAATGATTTGTTGCTTCAAATCGGTGATACGAAGGTTCTTCGCCGCTTGGAATGCCGCCTTGAACATCACTTTCACGCCCGATTGGATAATCTTTTTCATTTCATCACTGTACACGCTGGGATCTTCCCATTCGTCGCAAAGCTCGCAAAGCTTTTTCGCTTCTTCCATCATAGGCGTATAGGCTTGCGCAGGGAGCATAAGCTTACGCGTCATTGCCAATTTTTGGTTGGGCGCATCCTTGTTAACAACTTCCATGAACTCGTTTACCACTTCACCTTTGAAATTCTCTTGTGCATTAAGAAGTGTCCATTGTTCTTTCATGGTAAGATTGTCTTCTGCCTTATTCTTCACTTGCTCAACTTCTTTTTGCTGTTGATTTTTCTTTTGCTCTTCATATGCTAAGGCCTCTTCTTCGGCTTCGCGGTCTGCTTGCCCTAACGCCATATTTTCGCGCAAATTTTGCGCCGCTCTCGCTCTTTCCTCTTGAATTTGTCGTATTTTCGCGATATCCGAGCTCGGCAACTCTTCCTTATACGCACCGCATCTTTCATCAAAAGCTTCCTTCGAATCGCCCGTCATAGACCTCATCAAGTTTTTAAGCACCTTCATCGTATCGCGTTCAGCGGTGTATTGACGGTGATTATAGAACCATTCTAAAAACCAACGCTTCGCGTGCGCTTCTTCCAAAGCACGGTACAAGGGCAAAAGCGTCGCATAAATTTGCTCTTTTGCCATCTTTGCATCTTCTTCGCTCGCAGAGTAATTCATCCGAGGCAACGGTGAATCCTTCTTTCCCTGCCCATTCAAGGCTACCTTCCACCAATCCGTATCCAAACTCGTCGAGTTAAAGCGCACGATTTCCCACGCTTTTTCTTCTTCGGTCATATCATCCTGAATCAAATAAAGGAAATCACCGGAATCGTTTTGACGGGATCCCTTCAAGCCTTGAATCCAGCACTTGATGTGATCGGTGAATAAATAGTATGTGTTTTTGGGCTTACTATATTGATAATTCTCATTCATTTGGATAGTGCCCATGTTGGAAATGAAGGTTTCCCAGTTCTTTAATTCAATTGCTTTATCTACAAGAGTCTTTGCCATAATTCTCACTCCTTTCCTTTACAAATTTACTTGTTGATTTGCACTTCGTTATTCACAACTACGCTTTCTTCCACAGGCGCGCCAATGGGAGCATTCTTGTTATTTTCCAAATCGACGTCGGCAGGGTTTATCGCAGGCTCTTTCTTATCGTTGGGCATCTTCAACATATCGTCTCTGCTTTCCGGGTTATAATTCGGGAATTTCGCTTCAAATTCCTTGTCCATCTTACGGCAAAGATTTTCTTCTTCGGCAACATTCAAAGGCACGCCCTTTTTAATTTGATTATACACTGCCTTCCATCTACGCACGTTTTCGTTGATAACCTTCGAAACAGCCGTATTGTTAATTTGCGCGTTACCTTCCTTATCCGGAGCTATCAAACGTTGCATATCGGTAAGCACTTTCCCTTCTTCCTTCAAAGCAGCAAGATCATTGCTCGGACGATAGCCGATTTTATAAACTTGGGGAAGTTCTCTCAATTCGCCGCGGTACAAAATTTTAAATTCCTTTTTCGCTTCAGCAAAGGCTTTTTGCACTTCTTCCGCCGTATATTTGCCGCCGCTCTTTGCATTCAAGAATTCAAGCACTGTCTTTTCGCTTTCCAAAATGGCGTAGCCCCTACCGTATTGACCGTATTTTTGTTTGTTAAAACCAACGGGGGTCATTTGAGTCAACGCAACGTCTGCGAGCTTTTGCGCAGAAATAATTTGATCCTTCAACGTCTTCATGCCGAATATAGGCGCGCCCGATTGCTTAACGGTTGATTCCAACGCATTGAACGCCGTACGGAACATATCTTGCGTCGCTTTTACCATGAGCTTATCAATCACCGTCTTATCCGTTTCTTTTAATTGACCGTTTTCCGCGTTCGACATAACGATATCATAGGTTTCGCACGTTTCTTGCGCAAGCTTTCTCAAAGGTGCGTCTACGTAATGCAAAACCGACACTTTTTCTTTGCTCACATCCACCGTGCTATTTTCAATCGCTTCCACGAATTTATCCACCAACATCTCGACGTTTGTTTCCGTGCGGAATTGGTCGAGTTTTTCCGCCGCCGTCAATTTCTTTTCCACGTACGGTTCAGCTTCTTTGATTTCTTTGATTTCCGTAATATCTTTTTCGGTGTAGCGTACCGTATGTTTTCTCAAATGCTCTTTCAATTCGTCTTTCGAGTAGCCGCCAATCGACGTGATAAGCTTTTCGATTACCTTCATTGCGTCGCGTTCCGCAGTGTACTGCTTGTGATTATAGAACCACTCGAAAATCGAACGATTATTATAGCTGTCCTTCAAGGTGCGGTACGCAGAGAATAAATGTTCTTCCACTTCGTCTCTCATTTCTTTGAGCGCGGGATCGATTTTATCTTCTACGGGCGGGTTTACGTTTTCAAGGAAAGGCAATGGATTGCTGCCTTCCTTCGCCCCCTTCAAGGCAACCGTCCACCAATCTTCCTTCAAGTCCGTCAAGCCCTTCCACCACGTATTCTTTTCTTCTCCCAAAGATTGAAGATTGCCTTCCGCATCGGCGTATTTGCCGAATACGTTTTCCACAAAACCCTTCACGTACGCAGTCAAGCGTTCGTAGATATTGTTGGAATCCTTATATTCATGGTGCTCATTCATAGGAATGTCGTTGATCGTCGAAATTTTCTTTTTCCATTCACGCAATTCTTCAATCGTCTCAAGTCTATTTTTAGGCATAATGTTTTTTCTCCTTTTTACTTCGTTAATTTTTCAAAACTTTGGACGCTTCCATATTAGGAAGGTTTTCCACTTGTTCCCCTACGTCAACGCTTGCAATAACGTTTGCTTCGTTTACGGCGATTTGTTCAGGCTGCATTTCTTCATAGCTCTTCTTGGCTTCCATAAAGACGGGCTCTGTGCCGTCCATGCCGGTAATGTCCGCAAATATTTCCGCATTCTTCAATACGTAGCCGCTTACAAATTCTTTGTACTTCTTTCCGTCTAATGCCGCGGGAGAAAGGTACTTCAAAACCACGTCCGTCATTACTTGCGCCGCTACGAGTTGCGCGCTGGGATCCATATAACCAAGCGACGGCACGTTCGAATAGGCTTGCTTGAACACCTGCTTTACGTTCTCTATCATTTGCTTTTCCGGGCTTCTACCGCTTGAAACGATCTCGTCAAATCTTTCGTTTTCCTGTTGCGCGGTTTTAATCATCACGCCGAGAATAATCGAAGAAATCATATTCCGTTGCAACGACTTTTCCCATCTACAACGGGGCAGAGCCTTCACGATGTCATCCGTGATATTTTTCTGCACGTTTTGATCCGTTGCAATCGGCTCAAGCTTTTCGTGCACATCCGAAATTTCACGACGCTCTTGCTCCTTTTTTACCTGCGCTTCCTTTTGCAGCTTTTCCGTTTCGTCCATATTCTTTCTTTGACGGGAAAGCTCCGCAGTTTTATAGATTTTCTTCATAAGCGACTTATCGTGCTCAGCTATCATTTCCGATACGGGGAACCCTCGCTTAATAAGATCCGCAAATCTCTCCATCATTTGATTATAGTAGGCTTTTTCGTCACTATTTAAGAAGGGGTGACGCACTCTCCACCAAAAACCTCTTTGTTCACGCACCAACGTCATTGTGGTCGCCGCCGTCACAAAGGTACCGAGCTTTTGTTTTTCTGCATATCCAAGGTTTTGCGGGTCCTCTGCGGTGCTGAAATCATTATACGCACTATCGGTAATTCTCTTCATTTCCTCGATCGAGAGTTCCTCGTTGATAACGCTTTCCGCCCAAATCGCGGATAAATCGCGATCATATCTCTTCGTAAGATCTATCAAGTGATTGAAAAGCTTTTCTTGATTAATCCCCTCGAAGGGCATACGCACTCTACCGTATTCCGATTCTTCTTGACGCAATTTCATAATTTCTTCGAAATCGAGAAGAAATTTTGCAATATTTAAATCGGGTAAGGTGTAGTAGCCGCTCTCGTTGATTTTCAAGCCATTCTTAATCGTTTGGATAAGCGCAATCGCCACAATTCTATGATAAAGGATTGCTCGTTGACCCTTCCTGTTTTGCTTTTGGAAGAATCGCAAATCAAGCCCATGAATCTTTTTGGGCGGAGTTTCCAGCAATGCTCTCGTAAGCGTTGCTTCGTGCTCACTATTAAACTCTACAATTTTGTTATCTAATGCATTTCCGGGCATATTTTTTCTCCTAAACGCTTGTACTTGCTTATTTTTGATTGATGCGGATTTGATGTTCCATCGGTACGTTTTCGATAGGTTTTACCAACTCCTCGTCGACGTCATTAATCAGCACGGACACCTCTTCACGCACATCGTTATCATACATGTTCTTCGCTTCTTGGAAAACGGGATCGGTTCTAAGCATGTCAACCGAATCCGCGCAGTGGCTTAGATGGTTTAACGGGTAGCAATTTGCGAACTCCGCGAGCTTTTCTTGTTCGAAATACACGGGGGAATAGTTCTTCATCACGATATCCGTCATCCTTTGTGCGGCGAAAAGTCGAATTGCATACTTCTCTTTTTCGTAACCGTAGAGCATTTTCGATAATTCAAACGCCGTTTTGAATACGTGCTTTACGTGGTCGATCATAGCAAGTCTTTGGTCTTTACCGTTCATGATTTCCAAATCGTATTTATTATTCGCCGTTTGCGCTTCCGTGAGCAATCGCTGTGCGATTCCCCCCGTCATGGTTTTTAATATCGCACCTTTGTATATAGCGCCTTTGGGGAAGGCGTCCACAAGCTCTAAGGCAAGCTCACTTTCGTTCATCGTTATGTCCTTCATTCTTTCCCCTACGTCGGAAATAATGGGCGCTTTCGGCTTACTCTCTAAAATTACGTTGTTGTTTTCTACTACATTCACTTTTTGGGAAGCGTCTTGCTTCACTTCTTGGGATTGAGACTTGGGAATCCCCGCATTCTTCATCTTTTGTCTTTGCTTATAGCTTTTGACACTTTCAAACGCGCTTTCCATGATCGGTTTGTTGTTGGCATTCATCACCAACTCCATCGGGTACCCTCTGCGTTCATATTCTTTCACCGTGTCCTTCAACGTTCTTAAAAACTTCTTTTCTCTATAATTGTCGATAGGGTGGCGCATTCTCCAAAAACGACCGCGGTTTTCACGGATTTTTTCCATCGCCGCCTTCGATCTCAAGACGTTGAGAAGCTGCTTGGATTCCTCGTAGCCAACCTCTCTTGCACTTACGCTTTGAAGGGCTTGTATGGACGCTTCCGCAACCACCTTCATCTCGTACACCGTGTATTTTTCTTCGAGTACGTTTTTCGCCCAAATTTCGTGCAAGGGTTTGTTGTAGGCTTCCGTCGTTTCTTCAATGATTTTATTCACCGCTTTCGGGAAGCTTGCACCGCCGTAAGGTGTGCGTGTTTCCAAAGGTTTCGAATCTTCATGCTTCACTTGCATGAGAGCTTCGAAATCGCGCACGAATTGAAGGATGTCCAGCGAAGTGAAATCATACGTACCGTCCGATCGCATTTTTGCCGTATTGTCGAGCGCTTGCACGTAGGTGAGTGCCAATCCTCTCAAATACGCAATCGCTTTCTTGTCGGTTGTCTCTTTATCCAAAAGAAAATTATCCAAATGAAGGAATTGATTTGATCTCAATTCAAGTTCTTCAAAGTCAATAATCGCGTGATAAGTATCAAAAAACTGGTTGAGTTTTTCTTGTAAAGTCGGCATATATTTTTTCTCCTACTCTCTTATTAAGGTCTCTTTTGGGGTTGCTCATGCTTCAACTGCTGTTGCACTTGGGGTACGATTTCGTTCGCGTTATTCCCCAAATCGTCCAAAATCATTTGATTGCGTTCTGCTTTCATTTGCTTGGCTTGCTCTCTTTCTTGACGAATTCTATCCACAGCTTCGTTCGCTTGCTCAATTGCTCCGCCGAGTACGTGGCTGGTTGCAACCTGCCCTTCCATATCGTTTAAGGGATAATTATACTCTTCAAGATCGTCCCATATATCGTTTAACGTATTCAAAAGGTCGTGCTCTCTATACGCTTGAATCGGGTGGAAAATAATCCATCCATACCCACGCTTTTCCCAAAGCGTATCGATTGCTTGACGGGCGGTGACAAAGTGCTTTAATCTATTATCCTTTTCTTCTTGCGAAACGTTTGCGTTGTTTGCATTTCGTACAAGAAATTGCGCATCTTCTAAAGCAACCTGCTTGATCGTTTCCACGTCCATCGTGCCTTCTTGCACTTGCTCCGCCCATAAGCTCGCCAACGACTTATTATATTGCCTTGTGAACTGCACCATCCTTTCCAAAAGACTTGCAAAGTTCGCTTTTTCGTAGGGCTTACGCTTGGGCGTTTCCCCTTCCGGCAAGTTTTCTTCGTATCTCGCTTGCATCATTCCTTCAAAGCTACGAATAAAGCCTTCCATATTGAATTGCGACAATCTTTCGTAGCTGCGCGATGCGTTAATTTTCGAATGCGTATTCAAATACGTTTCAAATGCACTCGAGAGCAACGACACGTACTTATTTAACGGGGATTTTTTGCTTTCTCCTACGGAAAACAAGCCGCCAAGCAATGCGTAGGTGTTTTTTGTTCTTTCCGCGTCTTTCACTGAAAAGTGAATTGAATAGGTGTTATTAAATTGTTCCTGTAAATCTTCAAATTTCGAACCAGGCATCTTTTTACCTCCTTGGCGTTGCCGCCAACCACTCGTATTAGTTTTTCATTGTGCGAGCGCTAATTTGGGGGGCTTGGTGCACTTGGGGTGCTTTACCCATATCCATTACGTTATTTGCTTCGTTGATATTAATTGGCATACGATCGTATTCCTTCTTCGCACCGTCAAATGCTTTTTCCAAGCTTTCTTGGGGAAGACCCGAATCTTGCGCAAGCCCTTCCATGATAAGCTCGGGATTTTTCAAGATATAGCCTTCCGCATACATTGCAAGGCTGTCTTTTGCCATGCTAACGGGGGAAAGGTCCTTCATGATTAAGTCCGTCATGTTTTGCGCCGCCAACACTCTATCTTTCAATTGATAGTAGCCGAGCATATCCGTCATTTCGAAGGTCTTGTAGAAGACTTGCTTCACGTAGAATTGCATCGATTCTTGCTCACTCGCACCGTTCGCTCTTTTGCTATCATAGACTTCATTCGTATCCTTCAACGTTGCAGCCAAACTACTCATCGAAGATTCAATCATACCCATTTTCGCCGCGCCGAAGCCGCCTTCGGGAAGGGCTTTACCAAGCGTTCTCGAATATTCTTGTTGGAAGGTAGTATCCTCAAGAGGCTCGTTTAATTTCTCGGAAACCAACACAATCTTGTTTTCCAACGCTTGTTCTTCCGTTCCTTTTTCGTCTTTCGCTTGCTTTTGCTGATGGCGTTTGCGGTAAAGAAGGTCGTCGTTTGCCTTTGCAATCGATTGATCCAAAAGGTTGACAGCCAACTTTTCGTTTACCTTGTGCGTGGGATAACCCATATTCGAAAGGTTTTGCACCTGCTCTTTAAGGGTTGCGATATATTCCTTTTCCGCTTTGTTCGCAGAACGGTTGATAATCACTTTCCAAAGCCAACTTCTGCTTGCGTGTACTTTTTCCATTGCTTGAAGCGCGCCGGCTACGTTCATAAGCTTATCGATTTCTACAGGGCCGGTTACCGATTCCGCACTGCCCACGAATTTCACTTCCTCCGTAAGATAGCTATAAGCGTTATTCGTGATTTCCTTCATGGATTCCATGCTCGTAACTTTGTCAAGCACGTTTTCCGCCCAAATGGTAGGCAAGGTTTTGTTGTAGCCCTGCGCATATTGTGCAACCTTGCCCAAGAGCTTTTCAAAATTGATACCTTCGTAAGCTCGACGGGTGGGGTCTTGACCTTCAGGTAAGCGGCTTTCATATCTTGCTTGCATCATTTCGTCAAATTGATGAATGAACTCTGCAAGGCTCTTTTGGCTCAAATCGTATGCACCGGTTGCACTCATCTTCGTATGGGTGTCCCAGTAAATCGCCAACGTTTTCCCAAGCAAGCTAACGAACTGCGCACGCGGAGTTTTTCTATCCCTCTTGTTAAGAAAAATACTATTCAAACCCGTATATTCATTTTTTACGCGTTCAATTTCGTCAATGGAAATTTGAATTTGGAAATTTTCATTAAACTCTCTCGATGCTTGGTCAAAGGTTTTTTTAGGCATAAATTTGTCTCCTTCTCTCTTACCATTTTGCGATTTCGCATAGGTGAATGAATGCGTTATCGCTTTGTTCGAATTTATTATATAATAACAACTACAACAAACACTACAACAATCTGAAAAAAAACTCGAAAAAAATTTTTTTTCTTATATTATAACAAGTATTGTTATACTTTTCAAAAAAACACGCTATACCGCCTACAATTTACCCAATATTTTATGAAAGGCACCAAAAAAATCGTCACTTTTCTTCATACGCTCGTCCATTTCGCCCCGATTTTTTCCTATTACAAGTTGCAAACCCTACTTTTTTACCGCCATTCGGTTGTTTTTGCGTTTTTTTTGATAAAAAATTAAGGCGTATGCGCAATTTTGCGCGTACGCCTTAATGATTATAATATGTTTTTTTAGAATTGAAGAATCTCGAAAAGTCCCATAATTTGCTCCATCGACGCCGCGGGAACGTCAATGGTGATATACGTAAGTACGTATTGCCATTCCGCGCTTTCCACCGAGCCATCGGCTCTGGTAATCACTTCGCTTATCACGTTTCCGTTCTCATCATATTCTTTCGTATAAACTTCCTTGCCGTCGGAATACGTGCGTTCTTCTTTAATGCAATTTCCTTCGCTATCGTACGTATAGTTGAGCGTATAGTAAGGCTCGCCCATCATGGTGAGCACTCTCTCCGTCAAATTGCCATTCTCGTCGTAAGTATAATCATTGTTATACGAATACTCATTCGGGATCGAACCTTGATGATTTACCAACCTCCCATCTTCGTCGTAGGCATAGGTGTAAACGTGATCGCCTTCCAGCGCATGGAATACGCTCTCGACCATATTGCCGTTTTCGTCGTAGCTATGGAAATAATCATATTCCACTACGCCTTCTACAATAGAACTCTCTCTAACCTTTATCCCGTCTTCATAAAAGTACTCATTCACCATCATTAAGACGTCTTCTTCGAAATATTCCGCCTTAATAAGGTTGTTGTCAGCATCATAGGTATAATCAAACCTCAAGGGGACTCCGTTATAGAGTATTGCTTGCTGCATAAGATTCCCTTCGTCATCATACGTGTACGTGCCGTCTTTCGTACCGATCGTACCTATCGAAATCATACGCGTAGGCATGTTATATATACCAAGCTCAACCGTCATCGTACCCGATCTATCCGAAAGCACGTAGTCCACAGTAGTAGGGAAATACGTAAATCTAGACAAATACTTTTCGGAATCCTTGTAATCACCCAAATCCTTAAATGCTTCGTACGCACTTGCGTAATCCCCGCTTTCAATCAACGCGCAAGCGTCGTTGTACTTTGCTTCGTTATCGGATTTATCCTTCCCGCCGCAAGCGACAAGACTGCCCATTGCCACAGTAAAAACCATAGCCGCGCAGAATAATCTCGAAATTTGTTTTTTCATATAATCATCCCCTATATGTTAAATTTTTTGCTCATTATATCACGCAAAATATGAATTGTCAATAAAACAAATAAAATTATTTACCTGTTTTTTTGAAAAAAATGCCTTTGAACTTAGACGGTTGGGCTGTGAAAAAAGGAAAAATCCCAAAGGGATTTTCGTCTTATAAAATCGAAAACGACAAATAAAAAAATCCCGAACGGCATCCTCTCAATGCCGCTCGGAAAAGCCCTATTTCATGATTTAACGATAGGTAATTTCGTTATACGTTTTGCATATCAACGGAAGTTTTGGAATCGCTTCGCGCAAGGATTTCCTTGCACTTGGACGGACGAAGCAAGAAGATTGCAAATGCCAACATGAGTCCACCGATTAAGAACGAGGCCCAAGAAACTTCGCTTATAATTTCCGTCACCGTTTGGTTAAGGAAGACATAGCCCGCAAGTGCTGAAAGATCCGTCAATGCGTGAATGGCAATAAGTGCCCAAATATTTCTGCTTCTCAAATAAATTGCGGCGAAGAAAAGCCCGATAAAGACGTTATTGAAGGCTTGTATGCACGCGGATTTCAAGTCAACACCCGTAAAGACATTCGTTGCATGGAGCAGCCCGAAAATTAATGCGCTCACGATGGCAGTAAGCCAAATGCCCTTGACGGAATTTGCATACTTTTTGGCAAGAATATTTTGAATCGTGGCTCTAAAAAAGCATTCCTCACTCACGCCGATAGAGATCATCATAAGAACACCGAGAAGGATCAAATACCACGGTTTCCAAATCGATTCGGGATCGGATAAAGCGTCCGAAAAGAAGGAAGCGAGGGAAATCACTTGCAAAATAATGAAAGGCAAGGCACAAAAAAGCCCCTTAAAAAAGCCCCTTTCTTTGAAAACGCCTATAAACCCGAAAAGAAAGACGATTCCGATTGGATAAAGAATGTCGAAAATCGTCTCAATATAGCCTACCGCGGTATTATTAGGCAAGAGCGAAAAAAGATACGCAAAACTGTTCAAGCACGCGTAGAATAAAGCTGCTATTGCGATAGACGACACAACGGCGTATTTATAACATAACTCTCTAAATTTTTGCAGCATAATATTCTCCGATAAAATGGAATCTTGATTTAATATATCATAAAATTTCTGACGTGTCAATAAGTTTCACAAAATAGCTCTCCGACAATACGACATTATTTAAGTACTCACTATTGTCATATTCTTCGCAAATAATTACTATTCTTTTGCCATTGCGAATAGGAACGTTTGGTATAATAATTTTATATTATTGATTTTATGATTATATGAGTAGCCTTGAATGTGGTATGCATATTAATGAATTATACTTTAAAAACATCTTTGAAGTCTCTTTTCTTTGTTTACTTCATAGCAAATTTTGAGGGGATAACGGTTTGTTTTCCTCTTTGTCCTTGTCCTTTTAGTTTTCGAGCCCCGCTTTCTTTTCGGCTATCATCTTGGTGCATCGTTTACAATATGTTCACAATCGTAGACATCGCATAATCACCAATATTTTCGCCTATTGGTGAGAGCAAATTTTATAAACCTGATACAAATCCATAAAACTTTTCCTTAAAATTATCGGCGCAATCAAAAATTCCTTTTAATCGCTTGTTTTGCCTTACCAAGCAATTGACAAATTTCCTAAAAAAAGTCAATAGCATGGGATAAAATATTTCTTAACAAAGCAATAAAAGTGAAAAAATGTGTTAAAACCATAGTTTAATGGTTTATTTTGGTATAGAATGAAAACATAAAATGCTATATGATAGTTGTATTATAGTAGAAATAAAATATAGAATAATCAACGGAGAATTTTATGAACTTTAAGAAACTCACCGTCACATTATTAACAACACTCTCTTTTTGCACGGGCTCATTTATCACTTCCTGCGGGAAAACAACCCCTACGCCGAAAACGTATGCCGAGGATGAATTTATCCTCGCAGGGTTTTGGGCGCCTTATGAAATCACGGAAGAAGGATTTGAAAAATATAAAAACTGCGGATTGAACACCGTACAATTCACCAACCACTCCCGCGACGCTTCTGCTGCGGAAGTTTGGGACGCAACCGACCCCGTTTTATCCAAAACAAGATATTATTTGGGTTCGGAATTAACGAAACAATCCTTGGAAATGTGTCGGAAAACGGGCTTGAAAGCCATTTTGGATGACAACGGCGCGCATTTTAACACGGGCGACACCCCCTATTCCACCCGTGAAAGCTATGAGGAATATCGGGATATCATCGTTGGTATGCACGTTGCCGATGAGCCATCCGCTATCAAAATGCCTGAATATTGCACGCCTTCGCGCGTAGCGGATTTCAAACAAACCTACGGCGATTTGCCTTTTCTTGTCAATCTGCTTCCAAATCCAGCACCTATCGAATCCTACGGAAACGTTTCATATGAGGAATATTTGAAAACGTATGCAAACACCGTATTAAAGAGCTTCCCCGAAAACCCGGTTGTTTCTGTGGATTATTACCCCTTCCATTGGACCCAAGATAGATATAATAACGACAGGATAAACTGCACGCAAGCGGAAAACACTTGGTTGGAATGTTATCGCCAAGTTTCCTCTTTGGCGGTGGAACATGACGCCTCCTTACATTTTTATATTCAATCGGCGGAAAGCAACGAGTTTGTAAAAACGTTACACGAAGAAGATATGCGGCATCAGCTTTACGTTGGGCTTTGTTTCGGCGGCACACGATTTACGTATTATTGCTATTCCATACCTGGTTTGTACAAAGAAAATGCAACGTCTGTGGAAAATCCCATGTATACGGCGTGTTTGTTGGACGCAAACAACCAGCCTACTCATTTATATCAATACGTAAAGGAAATCAACGCAGAAATTCAAGCCTTTGCCTCGGCATTTAAAGCATACAAATTTGTAAGATGTATGGCATCGTATTTTGACGATTACTATTCTGAACGATTCTCTTCAAGCTTGTACGATTTAGATTCGTACAGCGCATTGGATTTTTCAGATAGAAAATTTGTGCGCAATATCGATGCGGAATATAACTGTCTTATCGGCTGTTTTGAACGAGAAGAAGACGAAGCATATATGGTGGTCGGATACGATTATTGGTCGGCTGACGAAACGCAAACGGTCACTGTCACCTTGAAAAACGGCGCAACCCATCTTGCCGTATACGGAGGCGATGGATTTATGGGCGAGCCTACCGTTGTAAAAGCGAAAAACGGAAAATGCAAGCTGAATATCAAGGGTGGCGAAGGGAAATTTATCGTTCCTTTGAAAGCGTAAGCTTTATAAATAAGAGCGAAGACATTGTTCTATAAAGAATAGCTTTGTAAAAACACGGCATATCTCATTTGAGATATGCCGTGTTTTTGCTTTGCCTTATATTTTTCATCCTAATAATTGACCGTTTTAGCAACAAGCTACTTCTTGTCGCAAATCGTCTTTCGTTCTTCTATCTAATATCCGCTTTTATATTGTCAATTCAATGCCATTTGCTTCTTCGTAGGAATACGCATTACAAGAAAAGATAGGCTCTTCTTGCCCATTATGCATTACAAGCAGCTTATCGTCTATAAATCGTCTACCAAAATCGTCCGTGATTATTTTCGCCGAAGAATCCCAATCAAAGAAAGATTGATTTTGAGCGTATTCCAACAAGCCTTCCGCATAGCGCATTGTACAGCAAAACGGAGCTTCATACATAGATATTTTTAATCTTCGCTGTGTTTTCGTTACACAGGTATTCGGCCCTGCCCCACCGTTTTCTCTTTGACAAAACTGCAAGCCGTTAAACCAAATACGGCGAGATAAGGTTAAATACTCTTTCGCTCCCGTAATTTTATGCAGCTCCGTTGCTAAAATAAAGCTATCCACCACTGCACACGGTTCCGTCCAAGTATCCTCTCTTCCGAACCAATTAAAATTCTCATACGTAAGCGTCATTCCGTACATGGTATAGGTCTTTAACACTTTTTTAGCCAAAAGAAGATACTTTTTATCGCCCGTACATTCATACAATTTCAAAATACCTCTTGTACACGTTAACGTGGTATGCGTTTGAAATTTATATTGAACAAGATCGATACCAGCAAATAAATGAATTGCTTTATCCAAGAATTGCTTAACCCTTTCATCTTTTGTCGCTGCGTAATAATGCGCAAGCCCGTCAACGCACATAAAGGCGCAGCCTACGTCAGAGGAAAGCTTCCATCCGTTTTGCGTCCCTATTACGTTCCCGCTGACTCCGCCCGTCAGTTGATTCCGCTCCAAAGGATAGCTATCATACCAAGCCATTGCCGGCAAATACAGATTTTCAACCGTACTTTTTGCTGCTTGCATAGCAAATTCGTTGTTAAAAAGCGCCGCGTATTTTAACAGTCCACGCAAATACCAATTATGCCCAGAAAGTTGTTGCTCGTCTACGATTTCGCCATCAAATTCCTTGCCGAAATAAGATTTAGCGTTTGTCTTTTGAGGCAACGCTTTCATCATTAAATGCATACATGGTATCGCCATTTCGTTCATTTCATAGTGGCAACAAAAGGCAAGCAACGCTCTTCCTTCCCAATCCCCAGGCCAATCGTAAGAATCGTCGCGAAAGACTTTTTCGATTGAATATTCCAAACCACTCAATCTTTGAAAATTAAGCTCAATATTTCTCATCTTTGATTTCATCCTGTCCTTACTTTATAGAGTATTCCTTCAAAGCTTCATATCTTCGACAAAGAAACGATACACCCCTGCAGACCATCCGAGCATCTCTGGCGTTTCATACTCATTCGTCACAGCAACCGTACCGTCGCGACCATCGTATTTTTCCCAAAGAACCCCCGTCTTTTCAAAGTTTATGTTGACGTCCAGCATATATTTTTTCGCAATACGTTCTGCATCTTCCACAAGCCCTACGTTCTTAAGCCCCGTATAGGTAAACCACGTCGTATAAGGCCATATACAAGGATAATCCCATTGGAAATAGAGCGCATCTTCCCCACGAGCTTCGCAGGGGGAAATACCAAACGGCAATTCTAAACGCTTCAAAATCTTCTTTGCACCCTTTGCATCGTTTGAAATCCCATAAACATAAGGATAAAAGGATACCGCACTAAGAGTTTTTGAAAACGTACCATCGACAAAATTATAATCCAAGTAAATCCCTTGGCTCTTGTCAAACAAGTATTTATCAATCAGTACCTTACGCTTATTGGCATACTCAACAAACACCTTCGCATCCTCTTCTTTCCCTAAAATGCGATACATGGTTGCGATCATATTTTCCACGTCGTACATCATACAGTTAATATCCAAATGAATAAACTTGCTTGCATCCAACTTGCTTTCTTCCGTAATAAATCGCATATTGAAATCCAACCCGCTTTCCGCAACGGCAAGAATATCTTTTGCAAGCTCGATTTGCTCCTCTTCCGTATCACGCTTTTCATGAACACGATTGGATAAATCGTCGTAGATTGCTTTTAATTGATACTTCGTAGCCGTACAGCCATAAGTATTCAAGCCACAAGGCAAAATACGCTGCGTCATCCAAAAATGATAATCTTTGACAAGAGCAGGCAAATATTCTTCCAAAATAGCCTTATCTCCCTTGAAAAGATAGTATTCATATACACATCTTGCAAATACGGGCGGTTGCGATCTCGTAATCAACATACTCGCATTCGGCATATATCCAAAACACTCGATATAATATTTGAAATTGTCCAAATTGTTTTTTACCTGATCGGCAAACCCATCCAACAGTAAGCCTTTATGGATAAAATAATTATCCCAGTAATAAAGCTCCTTAAAATGCCCCGTGATCGACGGCGACGTAAAAGGATACGGCACCATGTCGTTTGCAGGTCGAATACTCTTTCCCCAATTATTCTTAATGTACTCTAATACTTTTTTCGTTGTATTTTTATTTAACATAATTTCAACCTCAAAATCACTCCTTTAAGCAACCTTTGAATATACGTATTTCAGCTGTGGATATTGTTTTTCTCCACCGACTTAAATGTCCAAGCATAATTCAATTATAAGTGCTTCTAAATTTGCTTGCTTTAGGAGGCAGTATCTTTATCCTTTCTTTAAGCTATACACTCCGACAAAAACTGTATTGCTTTTTTCATATTTTGCTTTGCAAGCTTGCAATCCTTCGACTTTACTTGCAGATAAATTTTCATCTTCGGCTCTGTACCGCTCGGGCGAATGATAATACGGTAGTCTTCATTTTTGAAACGCAAAACGTCACTCTTGGGAAGCCCAAACAAACCTTGCGCAAAATCGTCAAATACAAGCGGTTGTCCGTCAATTTCTTTCGGCGGATTTTTTCGTATATTCGCAAGGATTTCTTTCATCTTTTCCATACCGTCTTTGCCAGGCAGGGAAATGGATTTCAGCTCCGTCATATAATAGCCGAATCTTGCGTAGATTTCTTGCAAAACCACGTAAAGACTCTTGCCCTTTCCCTTGAAGTACGCGCAAGCCTCGGCAATCATCATCGCCGCTGACACAGCGTCTTTATCTCTTGCGTGCGTACCAACCAAATAACCGTAGCTCTCTTCCAAGCCAAGCAGATAATCTTCCGTTTCTTCCAAGGCCTCGCCGATATACTTAAAACCTGTCAAAACTTCCTTGACTTCTGCTCCGTATTCCTTTGCCATATCAAAGATAATATCCGTAGTCACAATCGTTTTAATCACCGTTGAACCCGTACATGGTATGACCATTTCCTGCTTTTTGAGCAAGATATAGTAGAGGAGAATGCTCCCCGTTTCATTGCCATTCAAAAGAACGTACTCGCCCTTTTCGTTGGGAACAGCAATACCAATACGGTCCGCATCGGGGTCGGTTGCCATTACTAAATCAGGCTTATAGATTTCCGCATCACGCAAAGCAAGCGTCAGTGCCGCTTTTTCTTCGGGGTTGGGATAAGGACAAGTGGTAAAGTTTCCTTCAGGCATTTCCTGCTCTTTGACGGTATGCACTTCCTTTATCCCCATTTCTTGTAAGATTGCTTGTACGTATTTTCTGCCCGTACCATGCAAAGGCGAATAGACGATAGACGGCGCGTTTTCCTCCGCAATTTTTGTCAAAGAAAAGGCTTTAATCGCTTGTAAAAAAGCAATTTTTACGCCATCGCTCATCACTTCAATCAGCCTTTCATTCGGTGTGAAATCATTAAAATAATCGTATTCGTTGATTTTTGCCGTGATTGCCTTTGCCGCCTCGTCCGTGATTTGACAACCAAGCGAGTTATACACCTTATAACCATTGTATTCCTTGGGGTTGTGACTCGCCGTAATCACAATACCTGCGCTCGCCTGCAAATAGCGCACCGCAAAGGACAAAACGGGGGTCGGCGTAAGCTCGGAAAAGAGATACGCCTTAATTCCTTTATACGACATAATTTCCGCCGACAAACGAGCAAACTCTGCCGATTTATTACGGCTATCATAGGCGATAACGATACTATTTCCGCCCGTTGCAAGCAAGTATTCCGCCAAACCAAACGTTGCCTTGCCAACGGTGTAAATATTCATTCGATTCGTACCTGCCCCTATGATTCCGCGCAAACCGCCCGTACCAAAGGATAAGGATTTATAGAATCTATCCTCAATTTCTTTTTCTTGCCCTACAACGGAAAGTAATTCGTTTTTTATTTCCTTATCTTTGACGTTTTCCAGCCATCTTTCAAACTCTATCATAATTTACATTCCGTGATAAGATAATTCAAAAGTTCGTTAAAGTCTGCCGTTGCAAGCCCGATATACGTATCCGCCGTGCCATAATATACGTACAGCGTGCCGTCCTTGACTACCGTGCCCGTCGGGAATACGCAGCCTTCATAAATGCCGCAGGTTTCGTAATCGTGTTCGGGCTCCATCAAATAATCTTTCGTTCTTGCGATAATCTTTCTCGGGTCGTTCAAGTCCATAAGCACTGCACCGACACGGTAAATTCCCTTTTCGTCCACGCCGTGATAGAGCATAAACCAGCCGTATTCCGTCTTAATCGGGGGAGTACCGCCGCCCATACGTTGACATTCCCACCACTGTTCGCCTGTCATAAGGAGTTCAGGTTTGTCGTATTCGATAAGGTCATCACCGAACGAAATCCAAATAGAAGGCATCTTC
>JAZORL010000033.1:0-25449 GCA_045656625.1 Candidatus Scatosoma sp.
TACATGATCTTTGAAAAGTGCATATGGAAATGCTCCATCTTCTCAAAACCAAGCTCGGAAATCATATATTCCAAGCGAGTTTTGTAGTCCGCAACCGTTTTAAGAGAGCCTTGTTCACGAGCGTTTATGTGCCCAAAATCAATACATGGTACGTAGATTTTATCAATTTTACAAAACCGCGTAATTTCTTCCACCGTACCGATTTGCGCAAGCTTACCCATCGTTTCGGGCGAAAAAATCATATCCTGTAAGCCGAGCTCGTAGATATAATCACGCAAAATCTTCAAGCGATCTTCCGTTAAGCTTACCGCTTCTTCACGACTCGCCTTGCCCTGCGCCGCAGGGTGAAAGACCACACGTTTGCCGCCCATCAACTTCAAAACCTTTGCCGTATCGAGTACGTAACCGTAGGATTTTGCCGCCATTTCCTCGTCGGGATTCGCAAAATTGATAAAATACGGTGCGTGTGCGGAAATTTCCACGCCCGCTCTTTCAAACGCCAACCCAATCGAGCGTGCCTTTTCCTCCGTCATTCGCACTCCTCTGCCAAAGGAATATTCAAAGCAATCCAAGCCGCGCTTTTTCACAAACTCCGCCGACTGCTCCGTATGGGAAAATCCTTCCGCATAAAAGCTTTCACAGTTTCCACTCGGACCAAATTTAATCATCTTCTCACCGCCTCAATATCTTTCGTAAGCTGCGCCTTTAATTCTTCCGCGCCGCTAAATTTCGTAATTTCACGCAAAAAACGGACAAACTCCACCCGCAACTCCTTGCCGTACAAATCACCGTCAAACCCGTCCAAATAAGTTTCCGTCCACACGATTTCGTTTTCAAAGGTCGGCCGCGCGCCGTAATTCGTAATCCCTTTATATTCTTTTCCGTCCACGCAAACTCGCGTTTCATAGACCCCTTTTTTGAGGGCAAACTTGCCCTGCGGATAGGCGATATTCGCCGTCGGAAACCCGAGCGTACGCCCTACTTGGCGGTCTTTTTCCACCTTTCCAAGCAGGAAAAATCGCTCACCCAAACGCAAGTTTGCTTCTTCAATTTTTCCGTTTTGTAAAAGGGCTTTTACGTTGCTTGAACTCACTTTTTCGCCCGCAATTTCTACAAGAGAAAGCACTTCAACTCGTACCTGCCCCCATTCTTCTATCCATTTCGGCGTACCGCACGCCCCTGCGCCAAAGCGGAAATCCTCACCGCAAATAAAAGCTTTTGGCGAAAATTCCTTTTGGAGCAATTCCAAAAACGCCGACGGGGAAAGGTCTTTAATTTCTAAAAAACTCAATTCAAAAACGAAATCCACACCGTTTGCACGGAAAATGCTTTCCCGCTCTTCAAAAGTGAACAGTCCTTCGTCCTTGCCGCCGACAATCGTCATCACGCCAATGGGAAGATCGTAGGTTTTTGCGCGCGACAAAAGTTGACGGTGCCCCACGTGCAATCCGTCAAAACCGCCGAGCAGCATCACCGAGCCGCTCGTTATTCTTTTGTCCGTCAACCAAACCGTCTTCATCTTCTTCCTTTTAACAAAGCTTCGTTTTTGCTTTCGCCAAGCCGTTCATAACCTCGCCAATCCCATAGAAAAGTCCGTCTTTATAAATTTTATAAAGTCCGTCCGCTACGTCCACGGAAATCCTTTGACCGTTGTAAAGCTTCACGCTTTCCTTTTCGGAGAAATTTAGCGTATCAAACGGCAACACCGATTCCGTAGGAATCATCATTTTTTCCAATTCTTCCAACGTCGGATCTTGCTCCAACACGGAAAATGGAATCGCATTTTCGAGCAAAAAACAACCGCTTTGCGTACGGTTTAATCCGCTCATCACCGCTTTTGTACCAAGCGCCGCCGCAATATCCCGACCAATGGAACGAATATACGTACCGCCGCCGCAACGAATCTTCACACGAAAGGTATCGGGCTTGTCCGTAAGTCGACCCAAAAGCTCCATACCGTAAATATGCACCTTCTTGGGCGGCAATTCAAAATCCACGCCTGCACGCGCCAAATCGTAGCCACGCTGACCGTTTACGTTCTTTGCGCTGTACTTGGGCGGCACCTGCATAATATCCCCTAAAAGAGTAGGAAAAACGGACTCAATATCCGTTTCATTCGGTACATGCCCCCCACAAACGAGGTTTCCCGTACTATCGAGCGTATCCGAATCCACGCCGAACGTGAACTCCGCAATATACTCCTTTTCCTTCTCCAAAAAGTAATCGAAAAGCCGTGCCGCATTGCCGCAACCGACAGGCAAAACGCCGCTCGCCAAAGGATCGAGCGTACCCATGTGCCCACAGGGCGTACCCGTAAGCCATTTGAGCTTGTTGACCACCGTCGAGGAAACAAGCCCCGACGGTTTGTCAACATTGAAAAATCCAAACGTTTTTATCTTTTCCGTTCTTTTCACGATTATCTAAGTTCTACTCCGAGCTTGAATTTCAAATTACCCAAAATTTTCTTCACGTACCCATCGAGCGTTTCGGGCGTGAACGCCTTTTCCACCTGCGCATCAGGCGTGAAGGTGAGCGTGAACGCCATACTCTTCTTCCCTTCGGGAATTTGACCGCCACGATATACGTCGAAAAGCTTTGCTTCCGTCACGTACTTGCAGGAATGCATGAGTACGTTTTCCACGTCCGCACAGGTAAGCTTTTCATCCGCAAGCAACGCAAGGTCACGTTTTACCGCAGGGAACTTCGGCAAGTTCTTATAACGAATTCTATCGTCCATCAGCTCGCTAATTGCGCAAAGATCAAGCTCGCCAAGGTACACTTTTTTATCCAAACCAAGCGAAAGAGCGATAGCAGGGTCGAGTTCACCGATTACGCCCACCACTTTTTCCCCAAGTAAGACGTTCGCCGAAACGCCGGGGTGAAGATAGGTCTTTTCCCCTCTTTCGTACGTGAACGTAAGATGGAATACTTCCGCAACGCGTTCCACAGCACCTTTCATATCGAAGAAATCATTTTTACCACCCCATACACCGAGTACCAAATGACTTCTCTCTTCGGGCTGTTCGCTCGCTTGTGTATTTTTCGGGAAATAGGTGTTTGCGATTTCAAACTCTCTACCCTCATCGTTGCCACGGCGGATATTTCTCACCGCATTGCCGAGCATGGACGGCGCAAGGAAGGTGCGCATAACGGACAATTCTTCGCTGATGGGGTTCAAAATGCGCACCGCATTTCTTTCCGCCGCATCTTCGGGCAATTTCATTAAATCAAAATCCTTAGGCGAATAGAAGGAATAGTTATAAGCCTCGAAGAAACCTTGCGTGCGCAAAACGTTCTTCAAATGCAATTCCTTTTTCTGCTCGTCGTTCAAGCCGCCGCCCGTGACCGTCGCCTTTTCCAAGAAGGTGGGTACGATATGATCATAGCCGTACATACGGATAATTTCTTCCGCCAAATCGGGATAACCATCCACGTCGTCACGATACCCAGGGATTACCACCGTCAACGAATCACCGTTGATTTCCGGCTGGAAATTCAATCTTGCAAGAATCGATTCAATCTCTTCGTTAGGAACGGTAATCCCCAAAAGCGCATTGATTTTCGAAATGCTCGCCGTCATTTTTCTCGGTTCGAGCGATACTGCACATACGTCTTCGCAAAGGTTGGTGACTGTGCCACAGCCAAGCTCTTCCATCAAGTGCAAAGCTCTATCCATACCAAGCGCGTTGGTGTATGCGTCTACCCCTTTTTCAAAGCGGGACGAAGAATCAGACGATTGACCGAGCGCACGGGAAGTCTTTCTCACGTTATCACGGGCAAATTTTGCCGATTCGAAGAACACGTTTTTCGTGCTATCCTTAATTTCACTGTTCAAGCCACCCATAATCCCTGCGAGTGCAACGGGCTTCTTGCCGTCGCAAATCACGAGATTTTCGGGGGTAAGCGTAAATTCCTTTTCATCGAGCGTGACAATTTTTTCACCCTTTTCCGCACGACGAACGATAATCGTTCTATCGCCAATATCGTCGGCGTCGAATGCGTGCATGGGCTGACCCATTTCAAGCAACACAAAGTTCGTGATATCGACGATGGGCGAAATGGAACGGATACCCGAAAGCGCAAGACGTTTTCTCATCCAAGCAGGCGACACGCCACCCGTCACGTTCTCCACGTAATGCCCTACGTATCTGGGGCAAAGATCGGGCGCAAGCACTTCCACTTTCACGGGCGCCGCACTCGTCTTATGCACCGTATAGGAAAAATCGGGCGCCTTGAAAGGCTTATTCAAAACCGCCGCCACTTCTCTTGCGATACCGAGAATACATTGACAATCGGGACGGTTTGCCGTAATGGAAATATCAAAGATCCAATCGTCAAGACCGACGATTTTCTTGATATCCTCGCCCACGGGTGCGTCCTTTGCCAAGTCAAGCAAGCCGTTTACTTCCGCACCGGGGTAGAAATCGTCGTTAATACCGAGTTCTTCGCCCGAGCAAAGCATACCGAAGGATTCCACGCCGCGAAGCTTACCTTTTTTAATCTTTTTAATCCCGTCGGGGTTCTTTTCAAGCATAGCGGGATTGCTTTCCACTACCGTGGAATTGTCGAGCGCACAGGGCGTTTTCATACCAACGTATACGTTGGGTGCGCCCGTGACGATTTGCAATTCTCTGCCGTACTCCTCACCGCAGTCAACGACGCAAATTTGCATGTGGTCACTGTCGGGATGGGGCGTAAGCGCCTTGACCTCGCCTACGACAACACGGTTAATCTTTTCGCCGAGATAGGAAAGTTCTTCCACTTCAAAACCGCAGGAAAAGAGCTTTTCCGCAAGCTCCTGCGCCGTAATATCTATGTCTACGTAATCCTTTAACCAACTGAAAGGTGCTTTCATTTTTCTTTCTCCTTTTCCCTATTAGTCCTCAAACTGTTCCAAGAAACGGGTGTCGTTTTCAAAGAGCGTCTTGATGTTGTTGATGCCGTATTTGAGCATGGCGATACGTTCGATACCCATACCGAACGCAAAGCCCGTGTACTCATCGGGGTCAACGTTGCAGTTTTCCAAAACGCGGCGGTTTACCATGCCTGCGCCAAGAACTTCAATCCAGCCCGTACCCTTACACAAACGGCAACCCTTACCGCCACATTCCGAACAGCTTAAATCGACCTCTACGCTCGGTTCGGTGAACGGGAAATAGGAAGGACGAAGACGAACCTTCGTCGAATCGGTAAACATCTTCTTAGCAAACTCCGCAAGCATACCCTGCAAGTCGCAAAGGGTGATCCCCTTATCTACGACAAGTCCTTCCATTTGGTGGAACATAGGCGAGTGCGTCGCGTCGTCGTCCGAACGGAATACTCTGCCCGGGGAAAGGATTTTGATGGGGGGCGCATTCTGTTCCATAACGCGGATTTGCCCTGCCGAGGTCTGCGTTCTCAAAAGCAAATTGTCGGCAAGATAGAAGGTATCCTGCATATCGCGCGCAGGGTGATCCTTGGGCGTATTGAGCGCCGTGAAGTTATAATAATCCGTTTCGATTTCCGGGCCTTCGAAAATCTTAAAGCCCATACCTGCAAAAATATCGATAAGCTCGTTCTTGACAAGCGTGATAGGATGGAGCGCACCTGCTTTATAGCTCTTGCCGGGCATAGTGATGTCGATACGCTCAGATGCGTACTTTTTCTCCATTTCCATTTGGCGGACCACCGCCGCGCGAGCTTCGAATTTTTCTTCAATGTCCGTCTTGAATTCGTTGACGATTTTACCGAACGTGGGACGGTCTTCCTTTGCAAGATCGCGCATACCGCTCATAATCCCTTTGAGCTCGGTCTGGAACTTTACTTTTAATTCGTAAAGCGCACGACCCGTTTCCGTTTGCGCCATTGCCGCGGTAATCTCCGCGCGCAAGGCTTCAATTTTTTCTTTCATATTTGCCTCCGTTGATAACGTTAAATTTTTCGTAGTTTGTATTAAAAACGCCCTGCGTGCCTAAAAGACACGCAGGGCGAACAATGCCGCTGTACCACCTGCATTCACGCGGAATACTCCGCGCCTTATTTTGCGCATAACGTTGCGCATACGGCTCTCCCTACCCCGAGCAATTCGGCTCAAAAGAGCGGCTCCAAAGCGAAAGGGAATTTTTCACTAAATCACGCGCCTTTCAGCCTACGGGCGAGCTCTCTTTGGATTTAGCATTCTTGAAAAAGACCCACTTTTTCATTGCCTTTGATTTACTTTTTTCTATTATAGCCTTTTTCTATGAAAAAGTCAAACGAAATTACGCTTATTTATTCTTCAAAAGATCACGGATTTCCGCCAAAAGCACGGTGTTTGCCATTGCCTTTTCTTCTGCAAGACGAGCTTCTTCCGCTGCCTTTGCCTCCGCTTCCGCAGCCGCCGCAGCTTCCGCCGCCGCTTTTGCTTCCGCCTCATCGATAAGACGTTGCGCATAGATCGCTCTCGCCGTATCCATAGAAACGTGCTGTTCCTTCGCAATCGCTTTGATTACTTTCTTTTCTTGTTTTGCAAGCTTTGCGTTTTCGATTACGCCGTTGCGGTTTTCGCTAATCTTATTGAGCATACGCACGATCATGAAAAGCACGAGCGCAATAAGCAAGAAGTTGATAATCGCACTAATAAATGCGCCCCAATCGATATAAATCGAGTTCGCAAAATCAATTTCTCTGCCGATTACGTCACCCGCATCGTTGAGAACGTCTTTATATACCTTACACTTGGGCAAGAAGGTGACCGCCGCTTCCAAGCCCTTCCCAGGCAGCAACAAAGCCAAGATCCAGTTGATGATAGGCTTTAAGATGTTGTTGCTCAAACCGTTCACAATTGCGGTGAACGCGCCGCCGATAATAACGCCGACAGCCATGTCAACAACGTTGCCGCGCGTAATGAATTTTTTGAACTCTGCGAAGAATCCAGTCTTTTCTTTCTTTGCCATAGTAAATTCCTTTCCTTCAATATTCTTTTTGCATTTATGCAAATATTTATCCTATTATACTGCTTGCGCCGTATTTTGTCAACAAAAAAAACGCCTTGCGGCGTATTTTTCCTTCTTCGCAAGACGTTCTTTTATATTTTGTGTTTCTTAATCCGTTTTTGTGCGCTATCCGCTTCCGCTCTTACCTCTTCCAAAAGCCGAGCAATCTCGTTTTGCGCTTCCTTTCTTTCCGCTTTTTTTGCGGCGGTTTCATACTCACGCAAAAGTGTTTTTTCAAAATAGTAGACGTCTTTGAGTGAATCAAGCTCGTTGAGCGTTATTTCTCGTTTTTCTAGCTTCATTTTTTATTCCCCCTTTTCATTCATTGCGGACATGCCCCCGTCCTTTGCCTTTTTGGCAGCTTTTCCGTAAAGCAATTTTTCAATCGCAAGCTTCCTTTCGTCGTGCCGTTTCGCACGCGCCTCCATTTCAGCTGCAAGCGCCATATCCGTCAATAAGCGAGAATAAATTTTCATCTTTTTTGCCCCTAAATCCTCTAAATCCAACAAGAGCTGCAAAAAATCTCTTTCTTCCATAAAAAAATCCCCCTTTCCTTCGCAGTATCCGAAAAAAAGGGGAAAAATATACGATTTATTTCTTTTTTGCGTAGTCGCAATAAAGCGAAAGCGTGCAGCCAGCGCAATTCGGCTTTTGCGAATGGCACACCTTCCTACCATGCCATATCAGCCAATGATGCGCTTGCGACCAATCGGCTTTGGGTATCACTTTGCACAGCTCTTCCTCGACTTGCAACGGCGTTTTACCCTTCGCCAAACCGAGCCGATTACTCACACGAAAGACGTGCGTATCCACCGCAATCGCATCACCGCCAAATACCACTGCATACACGACGTTCGCCGTCTTTTTTCCTACGCCTGCAAGAGAAGTGAGTTCTTCAATCGTATTCGGCACTTCGCCGTGGAATTTCTCCAAAATATCGTGCGAGGCGGAAAGAATATGCGCCGCTTTCATACGATAGAATCCGCAGGAAAAGATGTATTTTTCCAGCTCCGCTTGGGTGAGCGTGACCATCGCTTCGGGCGTGGAGTATTTTTCAAACAGCACCGCCGTCACCTTGTTCACACGCTCGTCCGTGCATTGTGCGGACAGCACCACCGCCACGAGCAATTCGTACGGGGTTTTGAAATGCAAAGCCGGCTTTGCGTCGGGATAAAGTTTTTCAAGCTCAGCCAAAGCGAGCGTTTTTTCTACTTTGTTCATATCCATATTATAACACATTCGCGGAGCTTTTGCAAGCCCCGCGAGCATTTTTATTTATACGGCGTGATAGAAATTCGGCCGCTGACGTAATCCATTTTATAAAAACCTTTGAAGGTCGCATACTTGCCCGTTTTTAGAATTGCTCTCGCACGGATCATATCCCGTTCGTAAAAACGCACGCAAAGTCCGCAACCGATTTTTGCTTCCTTGGGCGTAGGCATTGTCGTTGCCGCTACCCCGTATTTTGTCAAACGCTCCGCATAATCCAGACTCTGCGCCCGGCTGCGGAATACTGCCAAAACCGTCATATCATAAGTTCCCCCTTTTGTGAATAGTATATCTTATGTAATCGCTAATTAGGAGTGCCACAATGTTCTATTTTGATAATGCCGCTACGGGCGGTAAAAAGCCCGATACCGTACTCACCGCCGTTTCTTCCGCCGTGAAGGTTTGCGCCAACCCCGGAAGGAGCGGACATAGACTTTCCATCGCCTGTGCAGAAAACGTGGAAAAATGCCGAAAGGAACTCGATTTGTTTTTCGATGGCTACGGCTACGACCGTGTGATTTTCACGAAAAACTGCACCGAAGCGTTAAACATTGCTATCTTTGGTTCACTTAAACAGGGCGACCATGTCGTATGCTCGTGCATGGAGCATAATTCCGTTTTGCGACCGCTCGAATTTTTACAAAAATCGGGGATAATTGAATACGACGTTTGCCCGCTTTCTAAAAATGGAAATATCGAACCCAGCGACTTTCTTTCGCTTGTAAAAACCAATACAAAAATGGCAATCGTCACGACCGCTTCCAACGTCACGGGCGCAATTCCCGACCTAACCGCTATCCGCAAAGCCCTGCCCAAACACATTCTCTTCCTTTGTGACGGTGCGCAGGGCGCAGGGCATATTCCCCTTAAAATGCAGGGGGCAGGTATCGATCTATTGACGATTGCAGGGCATAAGGGCATGCTTGGCATACAGGGCAGCGGCGCACTTTTGTTTTCCGAACGCGTAGAATTAAAGCCCCTTTTATACGGCGGCACGGGTTCGATGAGTCTTTCGCTCGATATGCCCGATTTTTATCCCGACGCTTTGGAAGCGGGTACACTTGCCTACCCTGCAATTTTATCCGTGCTCGAAGGGGTGCGCTATTTAACCCTGCACGAAAGCAAAATTCGCACACATTGTTTCAAGCTGACGGAATATTGCATAAAAGGCATTTCCAACCTTACAGGCTACGAGTTATTTTCCCACCCCAATCCTTGCGGCATCGTTGCCTTTCAGCATAAAGAAATGCAATCGGAACGGATTGCGGATATTTTATCCCGAAAATACTCTATCGCTGTGCGAGGCGGCTTGCATTGCGCACCGCTTATGCACGAGCATTTAGGCACGCTTGATAACGGACTCGTTCGTCTTTCCTTTTCCAATTTCAACTCAGAACAGGAAATTGATTCTCTGTTATTTGCCCTCCGAGAAATACAGCGCATATAAGCTTTCAACGCGGACACGGTACCATCGTTTCCGCGTTTATATGTTTTTTAAGCGCTCCACCACTGCACGCAAACGTTTCCTTTGCGCTTGATCGAGCATCGGGGAAAAACTTTCATAAAATTTATCGATTTCCTCGTTAGAAAGAGTGCCCGCACGCTTATTTTTTTCCGCCTCGCGCAAAATATTTTGCAGCATTGCCGCATTGCTTTTTCCGTTATACGCCGCAGCAATTTTTTTCGTCAAATCCTCCGCCGCCGTTTTTTCTTCCGTTTCGAGCGTAGCATTGTTTTCCATCTTGGAATATTCCTTAAAGCTTTTCATTTCCCACCTCCAAAAAAACATATTTTGCTATATCCTATTCCATTTGTCAAATTTTCGACACTTCATCGCATATATTGCAATATGGAAATTTTAATACTTGTGCTTTTATATTATCTCTCACAAAACCCCGATTTTTCCGAAAGTGTAAAACCGCTCATGAGTAAAATTAAAGACTCCGAGCAAATGCTTTCCTTTTTAAGCAACCTTTCAAAATTCACGGAAACGTTTAGCACCTTCCAAAGCGCAACTGCGCCTAAACACGAAGAACCAGTAAACGAAAAAGCATCCGATAAAAAAGAAGAACCGCAATCCCCCACGCAAGGAATTGCGGATCAATTCATACAAAATATTTTAGATAGTTATTTGAAGAAAAAATAGCGTTTACACAATCGAAAAACCACCGTTGACGGGAATATCCACGCCCGTCACGTATTCGTTTTCTTCTAAATAAATCGCCGCTTTTGCCACATCGTCGCCGGTGCCGAGCCTACCCATCGGAATTTCCTCTTGCAAGGCCTGCAAATCCTCCGAAGAAAAATGTGCGTTCATCGGTGTATCGATTACGCCAGGGGAAATGCTATTTACACGAATCCTTGACCAACCGAGTTCTTTGGCAAGCGCCTTGGTAAAACCAAGCAATGCGGCTTTGGATGCGGAATACACGCTTTCACAGCTACCGCCCACCTCCCCCCAAACGGAAGAAACGTTGATAATCAAGCCGTTTTGCGCATCAATCATCCCTTTCGCCGCTTCCCGCGAGCAAAGGAACGCGCCGCCGACGTTGATTTTCATTACTTTATCGTACTCCTCATACGTCACGTCCTGAATTTGCTTGATAAGTGAAACGCCTGCGTTATTAACAAGCACGTCCACTTTCCCAATTTGCGCAAATAGCGCTTTTACGTCCGACTCCTTGGATACGTCCGCACGATAGGTTTCTACGCCTTGTGTGGAAATTTCTTGCGCACTTGCTTCGTCTTTGGAATATGTCGCGCAAACTCGATATCCCTTTTTCAAAAATGCCAAGGCAATACTTGCGCCGATACCACGCACACCACCCGTGACCAAAACTGTCTTCATCTCGTACCTGCCTGCCCCTTTTCTTATTTTTCCACTCTTAAAATTATCTCTTTCGCAATTTCTTCCGCAGACTTTGCCTCCACGTCAACAACACAATCCGCCACCGATTCATAAATCGGATAACGCTCCACAATCAAACGTGAAAGCTTTTCTTTCAACGGCTCGTTTGAGGAATGCAAAAGCGGTCTATTTTCGTCTGCACTTAAACGCACTTCCAACGTTTCCAGCCTTGCCCGAAGAAAGATGATTTTGCCATTTTTTCTCAAAAGCATAGCGTTTTTCTCGTTCAGTACAAAACCGCCACCCGTGGAAATTACAAGCTTATCTCTTCCCGAAAGCTCTTGCGCAAGTCCTCTTTCCAATGCGCGGAAATACTCTTCGCCATACTGCGAAAAAATATCGGAAATCTTGCCGTGTCGTGCCGAAATCACGTCGTCCGTATCCAACTGTTCACACTCCAAAAGCTTGGCAAGCGATTTCCCTACGGTCGTTTTTCCCGACCCCATCATACCGCATAAAACAAAATTCATCTTCCTGCCGCCGTTTAAGAATTTTTCAACCCAACAATCGCCGCCAAGTAGCTTGCCGCGCCAAAGCCGCACACTACACCCTTGCAAACTTCGGCAAGTACACTCGTGTGACGGAAGGTTTCTCTTGCGTGTACGTTGGAAATATGCGTTTCCACAACAGGGACGTCAATTGCCGCAATCGCATCGCGCAAAGCGTAGCTATAATGGGTGAACGCGCCTGCGTTAAAGACGATTCCGTCACAGGTTTTTTGCAAAAACGCTTCGTGGAGTTTGTTGACAAGCTCCCCTTCCACGTTGCTTTGATAAAATTCTACGCTATCCCCGTTCTTTTCACAAAACGCTTGAATTTTCGCATTGATTTCTTCGAGCGTTTCCACACCGTAAACACTCTTTTCGCGTTTCCCTGTCAAATTAAGATTCACGCCGTTTATGACTAAAATTCTCATAATTCAACTCCTTCTTTCGATGATTGTTCGTTATATTTTTGATAAAAGCGTACCGCTTGCGCATCGTTGGGTTCCACTCCCAAATAAAGACAATCGGCAAAGTAGGCTTGGTAAAACAGCATTGCTTTGCCGTTTACAATAGACAACCCTTGTTCTTCCGCAAGCCGCAAAAACTCCGTTTTTTCAGGCGCATAAATTAAGTCGACCGCCGAGCTTGCGCCGACAAATGCCTGCGCCGTGACGGGGGATTTCCCTTCCGTATCGTGCATCCCCACGCCCGTACAATTCACAAGCAGGTCGTAGCCACCCGTTTCGGGGCTTTCCGCCGCGAATACGCCAAGCTCGTTGCAGGTTTCTAATAGCTCCGCCCTACGACGTTGGTAGAGATAAACCCTTGCGCCTGCCTTTTTCAGCGCCGCTGCACTGCTCCTGCCTGCGCCGCCGCCGCCAAGCACCAACACACGCTTCCCCACAACGTCGATATTCGCCAAACGAAGCATAAGCATAAAGCCCAGCCCGTCCGTGTTATAGCCTGCCCTTTTTGCGGAAAGGACGGTGTTGACCGCACTAAAATCCATTGCATCGCCGACAATTTCGTCCAAATACTCCATTACGTCACGCTTATAAGGAATGGTGACGTTAAAACCGTCAAAATCCCCCAATAGCCGACGGATTGCACTATCAAAATTTTCGGGCGATACGGAAAGTCGTTCATATTCGCAGGCATAGCCAAGCTGCGATAAAATAAAGCCGTGCATACCTTCGCTTAAAGATTTCGACACGTCTTTCCCGATCAAACCCAAGCGGATTATTTTCTTATTCATCTCGTACCTGCCCCCACTTAACCGTTCTTTACGTCCAATTTTTTGAAGAAATCGGGGAAGGAAATCGCGCAACATTCAGGACGAGCCACGTACCCCCCATTTTGAGAGGCAATTAAGCCAATCGCACCCGTCATCGCAATACGGTGATCAAGATAGCTATCAATCGTGCCGCCGCGAAGAGTCTTTTTCCCACGAATGATAAATCCGTCGGGCAATTCTTCACATTCGCCGCCTAAGCCTCGAATCAACTCTGCCGTCGTGCGGATTCTATCGCTTTCTTTAACTCGCAATTCTTTCGCGCCCGTAATCCGACTTTCGCCTTCCGCAAATGCGCATAACAAAGCGATAAGGGGCAATTCATCAATCATCGCAGGCACGTCTTGATACCCAAGCTCAATCGCTCTCATCGAGGATTTTTCCACCAAAATATCTGCCGTTTCTTCCCCTGCGGACACCCGTTTATTCAAGAGCGAATAACGCACGCCGAGTTTATCAAAAGCAGACAAAATACCCGTTCTCGTGGGATTAATCCCCACGTTTTTACAAAGCGTTCCCCCCTTCAATGCACCAAGTGCCATAAAATACGCCGCCGAAGAAATATCCGACGGTACGCACACGTTTGTAGAATGAAGTTCGCTACGTTTTACCATCACGGAATTTCCGTCCACGCAAATATTCGTGCCCATTGCCGCAAGCATTCGCTCTGTATGATCGCGCGATTTTACAGGCTCGCTCACCCACGTTTCATCATCCGCCGAAATTCCAGCCAAAAGGGCGGCGCTCTTTACCTGCGCCGACGAAATCGAAAGGTTAATCTCCGCGCCGTGTAAAGCCGCAGGCGATACGTATACGGGCGCACGTCCGTCCGTCGTCGCAACCTTTGCGCCAAGCAAAGCCAAAGGCTCGGAAACGCGCTTCATGGGGCGCGTAGAAAGAGATTCGTCGCCGTACAATTTCGCCTCGATCCCCTTTCCTGCAACAAAACCCGTCAAAAGGCGAATGGTCGTACCTGAGTTTCCACAGTCAAGCTCGACGCCGCTTTGAAATTGAGCCGTACCGCGCACTCGCATCGTCGTGCCGTCCACGTCAATTTTTGCGCCCAACGCACGCATACAGCGGCAGGTCGACAAACAATCCTCCCCCATCAACGCATTCGAAATGATCGCCTCCCCGTCCGCCGCACTATTGAGCATAACGGCACGATGGGTAATGGATTTATCGCCAGGCAGGTCAAATTCGCCCGAAAAATATTCTCTCGAATCAATTCGTTGCATACCTGCCCCCTACGTTCCCAATTTTTGCGCCGCTTTTACAAGCGCCGCACGATATTCTTCAAAGGGCAAGGAAAAGATTGTCCATTCGTTTTTTACTTTGGCTACCGACATCGTAATTTTTCCATCACCCGTGTTTTTCTTATCCGAAAGTGCCTTTTTTGCGTCTTTGTCCAAATCGTTAAAATTGTATTTTTCAACGGGCGACAAGGTAAGTGCTTTATCGATAATAGCAAGCAGTTGTTCGGCATACTCGCCTTTGCAAATACCTGCCTCTTTCGCCATAAGCGTTTCCAATTTCATACCATAAAGCACGCTCTCGCCGTGCGAAAGTCCACTCGAAAGCTCAATAGCATGCCCCGTCGTATGCCCGACGTTTAAGGACTTTCTCTCACCCTTCTCCTTTTCGTCCACTTCCACAACGTGCGCTTTATGGCGTACGCACAAATCGATGAGCGACACCAAAAAATCGCCATCCGTCCAATCGCTATGTTTCGACAAGAGGTCAAAAATTTCACCGTTTAAGGCTGCATATTTTACAATTTCACCCAGCCCACACTTGATTTCACGCGGCGGTAAAGTCAAAAGAAACTTCGGGTCTATCAACACTTCGCAAGGCTGATAAAATGCACCGACTACGTTTTTCACGCCGCCAAGATCAATTGCCGTTTTTCCGCCCACGCTGCTATCCACCTGCGCAAGCAAGGTCGTCGGGATTTGCACACACGAAATCCCACGCATATAAAGCGCCGCCGCCAAACCGCCAATATCGCCGATTACACCGCCGCCAACAGCAAAAAGTCTTGACGTTCGATGCAGACATGCCCCCGTCATTTGCTCTAAAATTGCAGCAAGAGAAGCAAAATTCTTATTCCCTTCCCCTGCGGGTAAAACGAATAATGCACTATCCCCGAAATATTTCTTGAAAAAATCGGGATAGAGCGCATACACGTTGGAATCGGTCAAAACAAAGTTCTTTTGCCCTTGCGTAAGTATAGGCAAGCGTGTTTGAATCGCATCGCTACCGATATAAATTGTCGCCTCCGTCGAAGGCGTTTTTAAGCAAATCTTTTTCATAATCTTCTCTTACGGCAACAAATCGTAGCGTGTTTTCACCTCGCTCATCGTATCGCCGCCAAGCCGTTTTTCTATCGCATTTGCAAGCACTTCGGCAACCACCGCTTCCGCAATAATTTCAAGCGCAAAAATCGCGCAAACGTCACTTCTTTCAGATGCCGCCACCGCACCTTCTTTCGTCACAAAATCCACCGTTTGCAAACCCTTCATCAAGGTGGGAATCGGCTTCATCGCCACACGGATAACAAGCTCTTCGCCGTTAGACATACCGCCTTCAATGCCACCGGCACGGTTGGTTTTGCGGTAAATCCCTTGCGCTGCATCATAAAAAATTTCGTCGTGAATATCCCTTCCGCTCGTGCTTGCCACCGCAAACCCTGCGCCAATTTCCACGCCCTTCACCGCTTGAATACTCATCAAGCCCTGCGCAAGCTGTCCGTCGAGCTTTTCCGCATACGTCATCACGCTCCCAAAGCCGCTCTTTAAGCCTTTCACACGGACTTCCACGACGCCGCCTGCCGTATCGCCGTCCTTTTTAAGCTGCGCAATCTTTTCAACCGCACGTTTTTCCGCATTCTCATCCAACATACCAAGCTGCGTTGTTTTCGCCTTTGAAAGCTCGTTAAACGCGTACACGCCCTCGTCTTTTATGCCGCAAACCTCGCAAACGTAGCCGGCAATTTCCACGCCGAGCATAGAAAGATACTGTTTGAATACTCCGCCCGCCGCGACGCGGATCGCCGTTTCACGAGCAGACGCACGCTCTAAAATATTTCGCGCGTCCGATTGCTCGAATTTCAGCATACCCGTCAAATCCGCATGCCCAGGACGCACCCTTGTCAATGCCTTTTCTTGCATACGAGTTTCCTCGCAGTCGCCGTCCGACATACAGCTTTCCCAGTTCGCATAATCCTTGTTGTAAATACACAGGGTGACGGGGCTTCCAAGCGTTTCTCGATTCCGAACGCCCGTCAAAATCTCCACACGGTCACGCTCGATTTTTTGACGCGCGCCACGTCCATAGCCGCTCTGTCTTAATGCGAGCGCCTCGTTGATTTTTTCTATATCGATTTGCAAATGCGCAGGCAAACCCTCGATAATTGCCACGAGCGCCTTGCCGTGCGATTCCCCTGCCGTTGTTAATTTCATATCTCTCTCCTTTTAACGAGAAATAAAGACAAATTCGCTCCCGTTATAATCTACCGTCACCTTCTCGCCGTTGCGAATACGACCGAGCAAAATTTCCTCGGAAAGCTTATCTTCCACTCGGCGTTGCACGACGCGTTTTAACGGTCTTGCGCCGTACTGCGCATCATAACCTTCTTTCACGAGGGCACGAAGTGCGTTTTCGGTGACTGTCAGCAAAATACCACGCTGATCAAGCAAACGCTTGGACAATCCGCCCACAATTTTTTCCCCGATTTGTGCGCAATCGCTTTCACTCAAACGATGGAATACGATAATATCGTCCATTCGATTCAAAAACTCCGGACGGAATTTTTCCTTCAATGCCGCCGTAATATTCGCCTTCATTTGCTCGTATTGGCTCGTGCTAACGCCCGTATCCATCGAACCGCCAAACCCAAGCGTTGCTCTTTGCGGTGTTTCCGCCATAGATGCGCCTGCGTTCGACGTGAGAATAATCACTGCGTTTTTGAAATCGACCGTTCTACCCTTGCTATCCGTCAAACGCCCGTCGTCCAAGATCTGCAAAAGCAAATTGAACACGTCAGGGTGCGCTTTTTCGATTTCGTCAAACAAAATCACGCAATAGGGTTTTGTGCGGACCTTATCCGTCAACTGCCCCGTTTGTAAATCCTCATAACCCACGTAGCCCGGGGGCGCACCGATGAGCTTGGAAATGGACTGCTTTTCCATATATTCACTCATATCCAAGCGAATCATTTGGTCTTCCGAGCCAAAAAGCGATTCCGCCAAAGCCTTGCAAAGGTCGGTCTTACCCACCCCCGTAGGCCCGACAAAGATAAACGAGCCGATCGGTCTTGACGGGTCCTTCAAGCCCGCTCTTGCACGCCGAATGGCTTTTGCTACCGCACTTACCGCCTCGTTTTGACCGATAATACGACGGTGCAATTCCTCTTCCATGCGCATGAGCTTTTCCCCTTCCTCTTGCGTGATTTTCAAAAGGGGGATCCGCATACGCGCCGAAACAATCGCCGCCACGTGTTCACGGCTAATAGCATTCCGCCCGTCCGATAAACGCAAGGGCTTTTGCGCTTGCTCCAAGGCCTCAATTTTCTCTTGAATATGCGCTTTTTTATTCGTAGCTTCCGTAGCAAGCACGTATTCTTGGCGAGATGCGTGCAAAATACGCTCCGCTTCCGCCTGCTGCAATTCCTGACGCGCTTCCTGCAATTCTACGCCGCCACCGTCTTCCACAATACGCACGTGCGCCGCCGCCTCGTCAATCAAGTCAATCGCCTTATCGGGCAAGAATCGATCGGTGATATAGCGGGAAGAAAGCTCTACCGCCGCCTTAATCGCCTCGTCAGTGATCACGATCCCGTGATGCTCTTCATACTTCAAGCGCAAACCCTGCAAAATCTTGATTGCATCCGATTGCGAAGGCTCATCCACCTGTACGGGCGTGAAACGACGTTCCAAGGCGCTGTCCTTTTCGATATACTTTCTATATTCCTCAATCGTCGTTGCACCGATTACCTGCAAGTCACCACGCGCAAGCAACGGCTTTAAGATGTTCGCAGCGTCCATATTATTATCCGATGAACCGCCTGCCCCGACAAGGGTGTGAATTTCGTCGATAAAGAGTACCACATCCCCGTCCGCCAAAACAACGTCAATTAAGTTCTTTAATTTTTCCTCAAAATCGCCACGATAGCGTGTACCTGCGAGCATGCCTGCCAAGTCCACGGAAAAAATCGTTTTGTTATAAAGCTGCTCGGGTACGTCGCCGCTTACAATGAGCTGCGAAAGTCCTTCGATAATTGCGCTTTTCCCAACCCCAGGCTCACCGATGAGTACGGGATTGTTTTTCATACGGCGGGAAAGGACTTGGACAACCTTCTCAATTTCCTTTTTTCTACCGATAACGGGATCCATCTTCCCCCTTCTTGCACGTTCGGTCATATCCGTACCGCATTCAGGGAGCTTTTTGGCATTCGCACTTGCTTTCGTCTTCGCCGTTGTTTTTTGCGACTGATCGAGCATCAAACCCACGTAGCCGCTATCTTCCGAGCTTTGCTCGGAAACACTTACACTATAACTGTTGGAAGAGGGAGCTTCCTCCGTCACTCCATGCTTTCTCTTGTAGTACAAGGCGTTGATTGCCGAAATCGTCTTGTCTTTTAAGTCCTCAATCGACGCCATCGTCGCCAAAAATTGCGATGCACGGCAAGAGGGTACGCTCAAAATTTGATAGAGCATGTGCGCCGTACCGCCAAGCATACCGTATTCCGCCGCCTGTGCAACTGCACGATTGTACATATTTTTCGTATTCGGCGTGAGTCCGTCCCCACCAAATTTTTTATCGACGTTCTTCTTAAAAAGCGCATCGTATTTTGCAGGGCTTACCCCTGCTTGCGTCAAAATCTTATACGCCTCGCACGCAGGCAAGTCTAAAAAAGCGCGGACGATATGTTCGCTGCCGATAAACGTCGTTCCCACGACTTCCGCCGCCAGCTTGTTCGCAAGCGCAATCGCCTGATTGAAATTTTCGGTGATTTTATTGTTTGTACTCATAAAAATACCCTACCCGTGTACGGATTTATTGTTTCGTTCAAAAAAAATTACACGTCGCGAACGACCTTGACAAGCGCAGGCAACGCACGAGAAACAGTCTCTGCGCGGACCATATCGCACAGTTTTTCATCCTCTTCCAAGTGGTTTGCCATACGGAACGCCGTCGGGCGCATATCGTTCGCAAATTCCTCGAATTTTCTCTTGCTTGTGCAACGGAATAAGCCGAGCAATATTCCCAAACGCACGTCCGCCAGCTTGTCCAAAAACTCCTGCATACTCAAAATTGCGCAATTGCATAATACGCCGTATGCACGCAAACAACGATCTCGGCATTCCGTTTCCGCCTTTGCGAGCATTTCCTCTCTGGCGAGGAGTTCTTTATCTGCAATCGCCATCGTCACGCGCGTCATTTCTTCAAGCACGTCCCATTCGGAAACCCCGAGCGTTTGCTCGTTGCTCACTTGGTATAAATACCCCTGCGCACTCGTACCTTCTCCAAACGCACCGCGCACCGTGATCCCGCCCGCCTTTAACGTAGGTAAAAAGCTTTTCAAACCACCGTTCCAAGCGAGCCCTGGCAAAAACATCATCACCGATGCTCGCATACCCGTGCCAAGATTGGACGGACAAGCGGTCAAATACCCAAGCTTATCGTCAAAAGCAAAATCGTACATCGAACCCAAGCCGTCGTCAAGACTACTGATAAAATCGTTCGCTTTATAAAGGTCAAACCCCTTGCAAATGTACTGCTCGCGAAGGTGATCTTCCTCGTTGACCATCACGGAAATCGTCTTATCCGAAGACACGAACGCAACGCCGTGCTTACTCTTCATCAGCGCGGGGCTAATCATATAATCTTCTTGCAGCAGCAACGCTTCCTCTCGCGTCAGCTTGGACATTTCGTATTTTTGGAACTGACCAAATTGTTTCAATCCCTCTTCCGCTAAAAACGCGACCTTTTCTGCCTGTTCCTTGTTCATTTTGCGAGGAAAGGGAAAGCTTGCGAAATTTCTCGCCAAGCGGATACGGGTGGAAACGACGATGCTATCCAAGAAATTTACGGAGCGTTCCATACAAATTCCTCCTCAATCGCCGCGTTGCTTTTCATTCGGGAAAGCTTGTCCGCATATTCCTTCGCCTGAGCAAAATCCCCTTGCTCTTGCAGTTTCTTAATAATCAAATTCAGCTCATTGCATTGTCTTTCCAAACGGGTTTGCGCAATTTTTTGCGCCTTGAACTCAGGATCGAATTCAAAATTTTCCCCAAACGCCTCGTCCATCTCCAAGGGGGGCGTTTTACCGCAATGCACACGCTTTTGACCCTGCATTTTTATCACGGAAGGGATTAAGTTTGCTTGCATTGTGCGATAGCAATAGGCGCAACCAACCAGTTTGGTTTTCAAAAACTCCTCCACCGACGTGCCGCAATAGGGACAAGCCACACTATGCCCCTCTTTCGTCGCCCTCAAATCCAAAAAGAGCTTTTGATAGCATTGCAAGCAATAGTACGAAGTCGTTTTTTTGCCGTTTTTTATTTCTTCGTACGACGTCGTTGCGTCGTTCTTTTTGCAATGGCAACACGCCATAATCCTTCTCCTTTTCGCCCTTATTCTTTGCTAAATTCCTCTAATTCCGCTTTGCGTTTTTTCTTTTTGCGGAACAAAGAACGGAAGAACACCCAAAGCACGTCCAAAATTTGCAGCGGCGTACCCAAAAGGAACATCAACCACAAACCGTCATAACTATTTCCCAAACGAATAGACACACATCTTGCCGTTAAATAAATAGAAAGCAAAGACATCCATATAATTACCGAAACGCAAATGAAATTCAGCGTGCGATATTTCCAAATACACGCAAATACCAACAACAAAATCGCATTGAGCGGCACGGCGTATAAGAATGCAAGCCACCAATCCCCTTCCGGGCCTAAAATTTGCATCGTCACGTAAAAAAGCGTCGCCGCAAGCCAAAGTATCCCACTTGATAAAAGTAGGATTAAAGAATGCAAGCCGTGCTCTTTCGACTTTGGACGGACAGGATCGCCGCTTTTCACTAAATCGTTCAAGGTGACGCCGAATAATTCCGCAATTTGCATCAAGGTATAGACGTCAGGCGCACCGTTGCCCGATTCCCATTTGGAAACGGACTTATCGGAGTAATTGATTTTTTCCGCAAGCTCCGCTTGCGTCATCCCTGCCAACTTGCGATAAAAGATTAAATTTTTTGCGATTTTTTCATTAATTTCGATATCGTTTGCCATAGTATAATCATATCATTTTTCCCCAATTTCGTCAAGCCCCTTCGGCTATTTTTCACGCTTTTTTCCTACATTATTTTTTCGTGCGCCCACACCCGTGCGTGTCCTCACGCGAGGAAAAGCACAAAAAACTCGTCAAAAAACACCCGAAAAACGCAAAATCCCCCTACCATGTACGCGTTGAAACAAAAAAACGGACCTTTTTCAAGGTCCGTTTTCTCATTTTTTCAAATGGTCAATTTTTAGTAGGCACGAGCATAAATAATAACGTGCTTTGCTTTTTCGCCGCAAACTGCGCATTTTTCCGTTTCTTCGCCTTCCGCAAATACACGTGCCGTTGCGCCCGTTTCTTCCTTAATTTTATCTTCACAAGCACGACAACCGCACCAACCTGCTTTTACGAAGTTCCCTGCGTCTACGCCAGCCAAAATGCCTTTCATATCGTCCGCATACACAATGCGTTCGTCACGGCGTTTTCTTGCGCTTTCAAGCATATCCTTTTGTACCGAGTTAAGAAGTTCTTTAATGCTTTCCGCCGCATTTTCCAAGGGCATTTCTATCTTTTCAAGGGTATCACGACGTGCGCAAAGCATTTTGCCTGCTTCAATATCGCGAGGCCCAAGCTCGATACGTACGGGTACGCCCTTCATTTCCCATTCGTTAAACTTCCAACCCGGACTATTATCGCTTGCGTCAAGTGTCACTCGAATCCCTGCATTTTCAAGGGTTGCTTTCAATTCTTCGCACTTTTCAATAACCCCGCCCTTTCTTGCAGCGATGGGCACGATTACACATTGAATAGGCGCTACAACGGGCGGCAAAGCCAATCCGCGTTCATCCCCGTGCGTCATAATGATTGCGCCGATTAAACGGGTCGAAACGCCCCAAGAGGTCGTGTACGCCGTTTGCAAAACCCCTTCGTTGCCAAGGTATTGAATATCGAATGCCTTTGCAAAGTTTTGGCCAAGGTAATGGGAAGTACCTGCCTGCAAGCTCTTACCGTCACGCATCATCGCTTCCATGGTATAGGTCGCAACCGCGCCTGCAAACTTTTCCTTTTCCGTCTTTCTACCCGTCAAAACAGGGATTGCAAGACAGTTTTCCGCAAATTCCTTATAGCTTGCAAGCATAGCGAGCGTTTCCTCTTCCGCTTCCGCTTGACTTGCGTGCGCCGTGTGACCTTCCTGCCACAAAAATTCGCTCGTGCGAAGGAAGGGACGAGTCGTCTTTTCCCAACGCATTACGTTGCACCATTGATTGACCTTCAAGGGTAAATCACGATAGGATTGCACCCATTTCGCCATCATCGTACCGATGATCGTTTCGGACGTAGGACGGATTGCCAAAGGTTCGGCAAGCTCTTCACCGCCTGCGTGCGTGACTACCGCAACCTCGGGCGCAAAGCCTTCCACGTGCTCCGCCTCTTTCGTGAAATAGCTCATAGGGATCAGCAACGGGAAATAGGCATTTTCTACGCCGCGTTTTTGGAAACGTGCGTTCATTTCCTTTTGAATATTTTCCCAAATCGCATAGCCGTAGGGACGGATAACCATCGTTCCTTTTACAGGACCGTAATCTACGAGTTTCGTCTTTAATACGACGTCCGTATACCATTGCGGAAAGTCCGCATTGACGTCGGCAATTTGTTCTACAAATTGATTTTCTTTCGCCATAATGACTCCTTTTCTTTGCTTAAATGCTTATTTTCTCACTATATGATTTTCTATAAATAAGGCGGAGAACACGTCTCCGCCTTTCTTTGCCGCACTTTTGATTATGCGAGTTCTTCATCCTCTTCGTTGATCGGCGTCTCAAAAACCTTGCTGCAGCAAGGGCAACGATGATATTTTACTGCCACCGAAATACTCAAAAGTTTGCCGCAGGTCGGACATTTTACTTGCGCCTTTTCGTCTTGAGGTTTCGCATCGGGACGAGCAACCATTGGGGGTACGATTGCGCCTTCGGGATTACTCGAATAAAGAATAGGAGGGTAATCCATATCCCAATAACCATCTTCCTCTTCTTCCCACTTGTTGCCAGGGAAACGAGGCATATGGCGCATAACCACTTCCACTACGAAAATTACGAATGCGATTGCCGCAAGGTAGATAGACGAATAGTCCACGCCCTTTGCAATCTCCATATAAGTCAAGCCGCCGAATTCCGTAAAGCAAGCTTCGCCGAATATGTATCTACATACTGCCGTTGCGCCAGCCGTGAGCAATACGAAGAACCCAAAAATTCTATAATTCTTCATGCCGCTTGCGTTCGGGCCTTGCATGCTGTATTCACTAATACCAGTGGCGTGCTTTACAAGCACGATAAGCCAAAGAGCCGTAAGCACTTGCAATACGAGAGATACGTACGCCAAGATATCGTCTTTCACGTAATTTTTAAAACTATTCTTTTGCAACATAGGTTCAAGAACGTTGCTCAAGCAGCAGGTATCCAAGAAGAAATACATCATGCTAAACACCGCAGCAACCTGCAATACGTTGCGAATAAACGGAATTACGCGACCAATCGTTCTCTTTTCTTCCCCAAGGTTACCCTTCGAGTCAGCTGCAAAATAGCTTGCCTTGCCGCCGATAAGCCCACAGAAGAAGTGCAAGAATAAGCCGCCGCCCATCACAGCGTAGAAGGGCCAAAGCACTTTCATTTCGCCGCAAAGAATGTACATAATAAAATGGAAGATAATGATCGACGCGAACGAGCCCGAGAAAATGTTCCCAAGGTCTTCCATTGCATACACGTTACGGTTGAAGCTGTACGTTCTACTCCCCTTCTTTTTGAAGAGCCAGTTGAGCTTGGAAAGCGCTTTCAAAACGTTGATAGCGATTCCAAAGAGCATCAATGCGTAAAGGCAAGCATTGCTCATCACGATAATTTCTTCAATCGTATCAAGACTCTTGAAATTTTCCATCTTAAATATGCGCCAGAACTCCATAACGCCAAGAGGCGCAAGCACGGATTCAAACAAAGGCATACAAGCCACGGCAGCAAGCGCCAAAATCGCAAAGAAATATACGATCCCGACGAACTTCGCTCTCGCATGCGTGCTCGCAATCCGTTTCTTCAGGTAAAGGCCTTGTTGACTCGGTACGTTCTTTTTCATGTACTGTCTCATTATAAAATACCCTCCGGATTTTTTTACAATCATATTCTCATCAAAGAAATGCGAAAAGCGGAAAAAACTCCCGCATTTTCATGATTTTTACTATTATAAACCTTTTTGGTTTAATTGTCAATATCATTTCCCCTTATTTTTATAAAAATAAAGAAAAATTTTTCGTCTTTTTACAATACCCGACACGGCTTATTTCGTAAAGATTTCCTTGTATTTTGCAATACACTTATTGATAATATCCATCGCCTCGTCACGGTGACAAATTTCCTTCACCGTCGTTTGCTTGTGTTCCAAGGTCTTGTACACCTCGAAGAAATGCATCATTTCGTCAAAAACGTGCTTAGGCAACTCGTGGACGTCGTAATAATTATTGTAGGTCGGATCCCCAAAAGGAATTGCGACGATCTTTTCGTCCAGCGAACCGCCGTCAATCATCTTGATTACGCCGATTGGGAAACAACGAACGAGCGTAGCGGGATAAATTTCTTCATTACACAAAACAAGCACGTCCAAAGGATCCCCATCGTCAGCGAAGGTTCTCGGAATAAAGCCGTAGTTTGCAGGATATACCGTCGAGGTATAAAGCACACGGTCGAGCTTCAAAAGCCCCGTTTCTTTATCCAATTCGTACTTTGCTTTACAGCCCTTAGGGATTTCGATATACGCTTCAAAGCTTTTCGCCGTGATACGCGAAGGATTAATATCATGCCAAATATTCATAATCAACCTCACTTCATATCATAGATATGACTTTATTTTAACACATTTTTTTAAGGAAAGCAAGAACATAGCCCTACTATTTGCAAGAAAAAAATACTTTTTTTATCGCTTTTTTGAATTCAACTCGTACATGTCCCACTCGTTTTAGCATTTTCAACTCGTACATGCCCCCGTCAAATCGCAATTTTATGCAAAAATAAGAGTTTCCTTACCCATAAGGAGCTTGCGACGGAATAGCGAGCACAGCGAGCGTCACTCGTGGCAATTCACGAAACCGAGCGGCTCGATTTTACGCCAAAAAAAGGACGCCCAAAACGAAAAGCAGAAGACGAGAGATTGCCGCTTTGCGGCAAAGCTTCGTGCCGCCGATGTGCTTTCGCCCTTTCATTGATCATCCCTTGCGGA
>JAZORL010000034.1:0-9176 GCA_045656625.1 Candidatus Scatosoma sp.
GAAAATTACCGACCGCATTGTTTCGCTCGGCGGTAGCGCGATTTTGACGGAAGTTCCTGAAATGTTCGGCGCGGAACAACTGCTTATGAATAAATGTAAAAACGAGCAGGTTTTTGAGAAATATAAAAAGATGATTGAGGATTTTAAACGTTATTACACCGATCAAGGTTTCCCTGTGTATGAAAATCCTAGCCCTGGCAATAAAAAAGGCGGGATTACGACGTTGGAAGAAAAATCTCTCGGCTGTATAGAAAAGGCAGGTACGAGTGAAATTGTGGATGTTTTGGCATACGGTGAAATGGTCGATAAAAACAAAAATGAAGGGGGCGTGTACGCGTTGAACGCGTACACGCCCCTATTTAATTATTTGAATCGGATTTCTCTCGGCTCGCTATAACGGTGTTTTGCGCGAGCTTTTTTCTTTTCTACGATATAGTAAATCGGCTCGCTATGTTCGGCGGGCTTTTCTTGTTTGGGTGGCGGAGCTTCGGGCGGTTTTTTAGACGCAGTTTTTTTGTTTTGTGATTGCCAACCGATTTTTGTGTATTTGGCAATATGTACGCATAAAAAACAAAAAAAGAACAAAAGGAGAATGGAAAATGCGCCCGTCACGCCGCTGTTGGCTAAAAAAATCGTAGTGTACCGCATACTGTGAGTATATATACTTTTTATTGTCATAAATTGGATATTTATGGAATAGCGGCGGAAGATTTGTCGTATAATCAAGGCATGGAAAATTTGCAAAAAAGTATGATGGACAACGTGGACTTACTTGCAGGACAAAAAAACTCGGATGGGAAGAGTTCGGCGCAAACCGCAGAGCGTAAAGAGGATGTATTGCGGATATCAAACCGTGAGGCGCTTGAATATTGCGCATATAAAAAGCAGAAAAAGGTATCTTCGATTATGGAAGGAGTTTCACGAGCGGTATGCGTTTTGGACGAAAAAGAGGACGTGCATCGGGCGTTGGCGCAGGCGCAGCGTTTTCGTGTTTCTGCAATCCGTGTGACGCCGTTGCAGCTTGAAAAAAATAGTGCGAAATTTGTGGAAAGAGGGGTATCGGCGGACTGTATTATCGGGGGGAATGGGGAAACCTTATCCAAAGTCAAGGCGTGTGAAGCGAAGCTTGCGTTGCGCTTAAAAGCACGGCAGTTGACCGTCACGCTCGCGCCATCCTATATCAACGCTTGCCGCTATGCGGAAATGCGCAGGGAGATACGCAGAATTCGGCGCTTGGCAAAAAAATCCATTTTGAAGGTGTCCGTTTGCGGCGGCTCGACGGCGAATCTTTCTCGCCTTGCGAGGATATGCTCGGAAGTGGGTGTGGATTATTTCAGCATACCCTATTTTCACGGCTGCGAACGGATAAAAGCGGAGCTTTCGGGGGGAGTGAAATTGGAAGTTGTGGGAGTGGAATCACTTGAAAACTACAAAAAACTCGTCCAAGCTGGCGTGGGACGGATTGTGACGAGCCGTATTGCGGAATTTTACGAAAAATGGATTCAGGAAGTGGAGAAAATTACCTTGGAAACCCTCTCTTCCAACAGTTTGGATAAGGAAAATTGAGATAAAGCTGCCCGTCCTAAAGACGGGCAGCTTTATCATTTGCAGGGGGGCGTGTACGCGTTGAATCCGTTTTTTGGGAAAGAAAGTTTTGGACAGGAATAAGAAAGAAGGCGCGTGCATACGAATAGGTATGAGAAAATCATTTTGTGTATGTATAACGGCGGTAATTACGGCTTTTATAGCGGCGTTGGGGCTTTGTTTGAAGGCGCTGCGCGCGCCGATTGCGGTGGCGGGTTTTCAGGATGGGAATATGCGGATTGTGATAGACGCAGGCCACGGTGGCGTGGATGGCGGCGTGGTGGGAAAATGTACGGGTGTGAAGGAAAGTGCGTTGAATTTGGAGATTGCGTATCTATTAAAAGAGGAGCTGGTGGACATGGGTTTTGACGTTGTATTGACGAGAAAAACGGATGCGGGATTGTACGATACGGCAACGAGCGGTTTTAAGAAACGGGATATGCAAAAACGCAAGGAAATTATCCTTGAACACGACCCTGCCCTCGTGATTTCCATTCATCAAAACTATTATCCGGCGCAAAAATATCGCGGTGGGCAGGTGTTTTATCGTGCAAATCATACGCTTGGGGAAAGCTTGGGCAAGGCAATTCAAGAGGAGTTGAACGAGCTGTATGAAAAAGAGGGGGCAAAGCCGAGAAACGCCATGTTGGGGGATTATTTTATGTTGAATTGCACGGAAGCTCCGTCGGTGATTGTGGAGTGCGGTTTTTTATCGAATGCGGAAGATGAAAAATTGCTTTGTGATAGGAGTTGGAAAGGAAAATTGGCAAGGGCGATTTCGTCGGGTGTGACGGCGTTTTTGGCTGGGGAAGAGGCTCCGTCTTTTTCACTTTGTGAAAAGGTGTAAAAAAAATCCCTCGAATCACTTGAAATTTGCGTTTTTATGTGATATACTATAAAGAGAAAATCGGCGTATTATGGTCGATGAGGAAAACGGAGAGAAAAAAGTGCTTACAAAAAGTGTGCCTTTGACAAAAAACGAGGCGAGGCAAATTAGCCCCGTCACCTTGGCTTTTTTAGGGGATGCGGTGTATTCCTTGTACGTCCGCGAGCGATTGACCGTCGAGAACGGCGGCAAAGCCGCCGATTTGCAACGAGTTGCGTCCAAAGTCGTTTCCGCACAAGGACAAAGTGAATTTTTAGAAAAGCTTTTGCCCCTTTTCACCGAAGAGGAAGCGGACGTGTTCCGTCGGGGCAAGAATGCGAAAAAGGCGACGAAGAGCAAGAGCGCGAGCAATTTGGAGTACAGCCGTTCGACGGGCTTTGAGGCGGTGCTTGGGTACTTATATTTGACTGGCGAAGAAGATAGGATTAAAGAACTTTTGAATGCGAGTGAGGAAAAGGATTTTGAGGCGATTGCAGCGCTGAAGCCTTTTAAGCCCGTGCATCATTGAGAAGAGGAAAAAGGATATGAAAACGGAAGGAAGAAACGCAGTGATTGAACTGCTGAAAACGGATAAAAATATTGACAAACTGCTTTTAGAAAAGGGCGCGCAGGGATCGATTAATTTGATTTTTGCGCAAGCGAGGAAGAAGAATATCCGCGTACAATTCGTGGACAAGCAGGTCTTGGACAAGGAAAGCGAAACCAAACGCCACCAAGGTGTGATTGCGTTTACGACCGACTATGAGTATTACGACTTGGATGAAATTATCGAGGCAAAAAAGAGCGAGAAGGGCGGTTTTGTGATTCTCTGCGACGGGATTGAAGACGTGCATAACCTCGGCAGTATTATCCGTGTGGCGGAATGTGCCGGTGCGGACGGCGTGGTAATCCCCAAGTCAGGCAGTGCGTCGGTGACGGAAAGCGTGATCCGTATTTCGGCGGGTGCGGCGGAGCACATGAAGGTGGCGAAAGTGCCGAATTTAAACCAAGCGGTCGAAAAATTGCAAAAATCGGGCTATTGGGTGTACGCACTCGAAGCGGGCGGCGAAGATATTTACGAAGAAAAATTCGAGGGAAATATTGCGCTTGTCGTTGGCGGCGAGGATAGCGGTGTGAAACGCTTGACGAAGGAAAAGTGCGATAAAATTTTGTCCTTGCCTTTGCAGGGGAAGGTAAATTCGCTCAATGCATCGGTTGCACTTGGGATTGCGGCGTACGAGGTCGTGCGAAACCGTAAATAATAGAGAAAAAACGAAAAGGATAGAAGTTTTCTATGACGGAATCAAGAAGAACGGACGAGGAATTGGTTGCGCTTGCGCAACGTGGCGACGGGCAGGCGACGGAGCAGGTTTTGCTACGTTATAAAGGGCTTGTTCGTAGCTTGGCGCGTGGATTTTTCTTGGTCGGCGGCGAAACGGAAGACTTGATGCAAGAGGGTATGATCGGGTTGTACGGCGCGATTGTGGACTATCGGCAAGAGGCGCATAATTCCTTCAAAAATTTTGCACGGCTTTGCATTTCACGGCGTATTTTGGATGCGGTGCGAGCGGCGGCGAGCAAGAAAAACGCCCCCTTAAACGGGTACGTTGCGCTGACTGACTGGCTTTGGCACGGCGAACCGTTTAGCGTGGAAGATCAGCTCATTTTAAGCGACGAAAAACGGGAGTTTAAGCAAAAAATGAGCCGAGCGTTGTCCGATTTTGAGTTTAAAGTGACAATGATGTATATCGAGGGTATGACCTGTGCGGAGATTTGCGAGGCAACGGGTAAATCGGCGAAAAGTATCGATAACGCAATCCAAAGAAGTAAGAAAAAATTACAAACGATATTAGGGAAAGAGTAAGGAGCTATATGGCGTATTTGGCATTATACCGTATGTTCCGTCCGACGAGCTTGAACGACGTCGTACGGCAAGAACATATCGTCACGGTACTGAAAAATCAAATAGCAACGGATAGAATCGGGCACGCGTATCTTTTTTGCGGCCCGCGTGGAACGGGGAAAACGAGTATTGCGAAGATTTTTGCTACGGCAATCAACTGCGCTTCGCCCGTGGACGGTTCGGCATGCGGAAAATGCGACGTTTGTAAGGCGCTCAAAGACCCGTCGAACTTGGATATCACGGAAATTGACGCTGCGTCGAATAACGGCGTGGATGAGATGCGTGACTTGCGTGAAAAGGTGCAATATCCCCCTGTTGCAGGTCGGTATAAAGTGTACATTATCGACGAAGTCCACATGCTTTCGCCCGGTGCGTTTAACGCACTTTTGAAAACGCTGGAAGAACCGCCCAAGCACGCAGTATTTATCTTGGCGACGACGGAATCGCAAAAGATTCCTGCGACCATTCTTTCGCGTTGTATGCGGTTTGATTTCAAACTTATTCCCCAAGCGGACTTGGAAGCACGCTTGCGCTACGTTTTAGACGGCATTGGGAAAAAATACGATAACGAAGCGATTTCTGCGATTGCGCGTGCTGGCGCAGGGAGTGTGCGCGATATGCTCTCGATTGCGGATACCTGCGTTTCTTATACGAGCGGAAAGCTCACGTATTCGGACGTAAATGCGGTGCTTGGAAATGCGGATTTCTCGGCGATTGCGGCGCTTTGCGACGCGGTGCTCAAAGGGGATTCGGGGCAAGCGTTTGAAAGAACGGAGAACTTTTTATCAGCAGGCAAGGGCGTGGGTATGCTCTTAAAGGACGCGTTGAATTTCTTGAACGCCTGCGCAGTTGCAAAGACTTGTCGTGACGGACAAAATATTCTCGCAATGCCGAGTGAGACGTATGCGCAGGTGGTCGCCGTTGCGAAAAACGTGGACGGACATAGACTTCTTCGCGTGACGGAAATTTTGGCGGAAGTAGAGACCTCGCTCCGTTTTTCCACGTCCCCTCGTATCTTGTTTGAAACGGCGATTTTGAAGGCGAGTATGCCGCAAAACGATTACGATATCGAAGCGTTAATCAGCCGTGTGGCGGAATTGGAAAAACGCTTGGATAACGGCGAATTTACCGTAAAAGACGGGGGCAGGGTTGAGACGAAAGAACAATTTGAAGAAGCAAAACCCGTTGCAAAGGCGGTAGAAAAACCTGTTGAAGCAGTGAAAGAAGCAGAAGAAGAGGTGTATGACGGCTACGTACCCGAAGAGGCGGACGTGCCGCCCGACGATGCGTTTACAGGCGGCTATGCGTATTTTGATGCCGAGCCCGTGAAGAAGGTGGAAAAGAAGGCGGTTGCGCCTGCTCCCACGCCCGTAGCGGCTGTGAAGACGACGAAAAATGCGCCGATTGGGGACGCGAAGAGTACGTTTGGGCTCTTTTTAAGAAGTATGCGAAAGATCGCAAGAAGCGGTGTTTTGCTTACCCTTTGTATGGACCTTGACAGCACGTATGAGGATGATATTTTCGTGTTGTATACGCAAAGCGAAACGATTCATCGTTCGTTGAGAAAGGAAGAGCATTTTGCGTTGATTGCGCAAGCTTGTGCGGAAATTGGTTTGGGTGACGGTTTTGACGTGCGCTTGAAGGGTAAAAAGACGGACGAATTCCAAAAGAAGGTGGACGAGGTAAAGGAAACCTTCGGCGGCGTGAAGGTCGATATTAAATAATGGCGAAATTAGGTTGTAAGAACCGTAAAAATAAAGAATAAACGATTAGATTAGGAGAAAAAATCATGGCAGGATTCAAAGGTGGAAACAACAATATGCAAAGCTTGATGCGTCAAGCGCAAAAGATGCAGGAAGAAATGGAAAAGACGGCGGAGCTTCTCGATGATTGGGAAGTCGTCGGCACGGCGGCAGGCGAAGCGGTCGTTGTATATATGAATGCAAAGAAAATTATCAATGGGATTGAGCTTGACGAAAGCATCGTAGATCCGACGGACGTAGAAATGCTTGAAGACTTGATTATGGCGGCGATTAACGACGGCTATGCGAAAGCGGACAAGGTCTATGAAGAAAAGATGGGCAAGTACGGCGATATGGGCGCGCTCGGGGGAATGATCTAACGCATGGAAATTTTTATCGAGCCTATTGGAAAGCTCATCAACGAGTTTTCCAAGCTTCCCGGCGTAGGGAAAAAGACGGCGCAGCGGTATGCCTATAAAATTATCGATATGCCCGAAAGTGAAGCGCGTGCGTTTGCGGATGCGATTTTGGGGGTGAAACGGAAGGTGCGTTATTGTCAGGTTTGCGGCAATTTTACCGAAGAAGAAACCTGCGGCATTTGCCGTACTCGAGATCAAAGCGTTATCTGCGTAGTGAAAGAGCCGAAAGACGTGCTTGCGATTGAGAAATTGCACGAATATAAGGGTGTGTATCACGTGTTGCATGGGGTAATCGATCCGCTTGCAGGGGTCGGCCCGAACGACATTCGCATTCGTGAGTTGCTCGCGCGCATACAAAGCGGTAGCGTAAAAGAAGTAATCGTAGCGACAAACCCTGACGTTTCGGGGGATGCGACGGCGATGTACTTGGCAAAACTCATCAAGCCTTTGGACGTGACGGTCACACGGTTGGCGCATGGTATTCCCATTGGCTCGGAAATTGAATATACGGACGACGTGACGTTGGCGCGTGCGTTCGTGGAAAGAAATAAATTATAAATAAACGATATAAGGAAGAAAATTATGAAAATTTCAGTACTTGGCTGCGGGCGTTGGGGCTCGTTCATCGCATGGTATCTTTGCAATCATGGTCACGACGTATATTCGTGGGGACCCGAAGACGATTATTCGTATAAAGTGCTCAAAGAAACGGGCAAAAACGAATACGTGGACTTGGATTCGCGCATTCATTTGACCTGTGATTTGCAGGAAGCGATTGAGCATGCGGAAACGATTATCATTTCTATTTCGTCGCAAGGTTTGCGTGGTTTTATGAAGCGTATCACCGAATACGACGTGACGGAAAAGAACTTCGTTCTTTGCATGAAGGGGATTGAAGTGGATACTGGTTGCCGTCTTTCCGAAGTGTTGACGCAAAGCGGTATTTCGTCGGATAAGATTGCCGTTTGGGTAGGGCCTGGACATATCCAAGCCTTTACGGCAGGGATTCCCAACTGTATGGTTATCGATTCTGCGAACCAAGAATTAAAGGTTAAGCTTGCAAACGAATTTAAGAGCGAACTTATCCGTTTCTATTACGGGGAAGACTTGATTGGCACGGAGCTTGGTGCGGCGGCGAAGAACGTTATGGGTATCGTTGCAGGCGTTTTGGACGGCTGCGGCTATGAAGCGTTGAAGGGTTCGCTGATGACGCGCGGCGCGCGTGAAGTGGCTCGCTTGATTGCGGCGATGGGCGGCAACGAGCTTTCCGCTTACGGCTTGGCGCATTTGGGTGACTACGAAGCGACCTTGTTTAGCAAATTCTCACACAACAGAAGCTACGGCGAAATGATTGTAAAGGGCGAAAAATTCGCCAAGCTTGCCGAAGGTGTTGCAACGGCGGCGGCTATGAAAAAGCTTGGTGATAAGTACGGCGTGGATTTGCCTTTGACGAACGCTGTGTATGAGCTTTGTTATACGAATAGCGAAGAAGATTGCCGTGTGCGCTGCGATAAGATGCTTGCGAAAATGTTCTCGCGTGAGACTAAATCGGAATTCTACTCCTAATCGAATTGATAAAAGAGAAAACGCTCCCAATAAGGGGCGTTTTTTTTGGTATAAAAATCTCCCATATTCCCACACTAACTCTATGAAACGAGTGAAAATTTATCAAATGGAAGGTCGGAATATGGACGAGCGGGAAACTTGTTTTCCTGCCGCAAAAAGTGGTGAAAGACGGGGGCAGGTACGAGATGACGGGTAAAAATCGGGAAAACTATAACAAAAATTACATTGCCTATGTGCATTCCTTTGACCCCCCGACACAGCATTTCAAAAATTGTTTTCGCGCCTTTATTGTTGGCGGCGGAATTTGTTGCATTGGGCAGTTTCTTCGTGAAATGCTTGAAAAGGCGGTCGGCTTACAAGGCGACGAGTTGGCTGCGGCGGTCAGCATCGTCTTGATTTTTATGGGCACTCTTTTGACGGGGCTTGGGGTATATGATCGAATCGGTCGATATGCTGGGGCAGGGTCGATTGTGCCGATTACGGGCTTTTCGAATAGCGTGGCGTCGCCTGCAATTGAGTTTAAGACGGAAGGATACGTGTACGGTATGGCGGCAAAAATGTTTATCGTTGCAGGCCCGATTATCGTTTACGGGGTGTTGTCGGCGACCCTTGTCGGGCTACTCTATTTGTTTTTATAGGAGCAAAGCATGCATACGATTTTTTTTGAGAATAAACCGCGTGTTCGAGCAACGGGTACGATTGCAGGACCGAAGGAATGTGCAGGGATTGTGGGGAAGTACGTCGATAAATGCTTAACGGACGATATGTTTGGCGAGAGTACGTATGAAAAAGCGGAGTGTAAAATGTTGTCGTACGCTGTTTCCAAAACAATGCAAAATGCAAAGCTTGCTGAAAAGGACGTAGATTTACTCATTTCGGGGGACTTGCTCAATCAAATTATTTCCGCATCCTTTACAGCGCGTGATTTTGATTTTTCCTTTCTTGGCGTGTATGGTGCATGCTCGACAATGGCGGAAAGTATGGCGATAGCGGCGGCGTTTATCAACGCAGGGTATTACCGAAATATTATTGCGGCGACGGGGAGTCACTTCTCGTCTGAAGTCGGATCGTAGCCATGTCGTTCTGTGGGCCAAGGA
>JAZORL010000035.1:0-6592 GCA_045656625.1 Candidatus Scatosoma sp.
AGAAACCTTGGATTTGCTCTGCGTGCAAGTCCATCGTAAGAACACGATCAGCCCCAGCCTTCGTTAAAAGGTTTGCAACGAGCTTTGCCGTGATGGGATCGCGCGAACGAGCTTTTCTATCTTGACGAGCATACCCAAAATACGGGATAACCGCCGTAATACGACCTGCCGACGCACGCTTTGCTGCGTCGATCATGATCAAAAGCTCCATCAAATGATCGTTGACGGGCGAAGACGTAGATTGAATGATGAACACGTCGCGTCCGCGTACGGTTTCCGCGATATGGACGTTGATTTCGCCGTCGGAGAACGTGCATACTTCCACTTCGCCAAGCTCGGTATTGAGTTTCTTGGCAATCGCTTCTGCTAATGCGCGATTGGAGTTACCGGAAAACAATTTAATTTCATTGCCGTGAGTTATCATAAGTAACCTTCCTTTCATTTTTCGCCGCCTTGCCTACGCTTTTCCGCGATAGGTAAGTGCGGATTATTCCAGTGTAATTCTCATATTCGACGTACAAGCCGCCGTTTTTTCTTCCCCCAGCCGACCCTATGGGTCGCACTCTATTATTATAATACCTATTTTTCCCTTACAAGTCAACCAAATCACAAAACTTTTTTAATTTTCTTCGTCGACAATTTTTAACGCTTCCGCTTCAAGCAGCTTTTTGCGTTCCTTCTCTTCCTTTTGCTTTTGGCGCATGGAAACGAAAAAACCGCTCAAAAGCGCCGAGCATTCTTCTTGCAATACTCCGCCGACCACTTCCGTTTTATGATTGAGCAGGTTCGCTTCGGCAAGCTCCGTCGTCAATGATCTACCCTTTTGCTCGTATGCGCCGAAGTAAATCTTGTCCACCCTTGCATTCAAGCTTGCGCCCATACACATCGGGCAGGGCTCTAACGTGACGTACAGCTCACATCCCTCGGGCAACCGCCAAGAACCGAATTTTTTACACGCCCTATCAATCGCCATCATTTCCGCATGCGCGGACGCAAGCTGTAATTTCGCGCGGCGATTATAACCGCGCGCCACCACTTTATCTTCGTACACGACGACTGCACCTATCGGGACTTCCCCTTCGGAGAGCCCTTTTTCGGCGATTTTAATCGCTTTGAGCATAAATTTTTCTTCTCTCGTTCTTCTTTTCATATTTGGTATGCCTTTGATAAAACGTCCAAAACGTCTATATTTTTCTCGATAATATCCTTTAACGCGTCCTCGCCAAGCGGGTGGGCGTATTCGTCCTTCCCTACTTCCAACGTAAAAGCGGGAATTTTCAGGGTTTCCACGCACCAATCTTTATAACCACCTACGCTGCCTTGCGCCTCTTTTAGCGGATAGCCCGTCACTTGCGAAATCACTTCCGCCAACACCCTATCCCGTTCTTGCTCGAATTTCGGTTGAAAAAATCGCCAATAGATTTCCTCACCTTTGGTATGAAAGCTGATTGTGTAATCAGGACGAATTGTTTCCGTAAACGCTTTAAGGGCACGAGTTTCGGGCTCGGAAAAGGGTTTTTCCCCTACGTAATTTTCCGAGCTGGGACGAAAAACGTTCTTCGCACCCCTCCCCCAACGCGCCGCAAAATTGACATTCAAATCCACTCCTCGCCCGTTGGCTTTCCACAAGGAAAAATCCGTTTTCCCATTTACGGAAAGCAAATATTCTCTTTGCGTTTCGGGGGCGGTGGATGACCCGATTTCCGATAATAGCGCACCGTCTGGATTTACAAGCGGCACAAGCCATACGCTTCCGTGCGCAACCCCACGCTTAAAATGCTCGATTGCGAGCTTCGCCGTGATATATTCCCTGCCGTGCATGGCGTACTGCGCTATGCCTACAGGACGGCCCTCACCGCATTTCAACGCGTACATGCTACGCCCAAATAGCGTTTTCCCTATGATTTGTTTGTCCGTTTTTGTCCGCTGGTAAAAATCCGTTATATACGCATAAATATCCACGACGTATATTATGCAAAACTGCTTTTATTTGTGATAGGTCGAGCCTGCGTTGATCATAAACGCGCGGTAGACCTGCTCAGCTAAAATCACGCGCATAAGCTGATGCGGAAAGGTCATATCCGAGAAAGACAGCTTATAATCCGCCGCATTTTTCACTCGATCGGAAAGTCCGCAAGAAGAGCCGATTACAAAGGAAACGTCCTTGCCCGTATCCGCAAGCGTTTGCATTTTCTTGGCGAGCTTTTCACTCGAAAGCTTTTCCCCTTCGACCGCAAGCGCAATCGTATATCCCTTGCAGGCGCGCAAAATCTCGTCCGCCTCTGCTTCGGGATTCGCACCCTCGGGAAGTTCTTTGATTTCCACCTTTGCAAAGCGGGAAAGCCGTTTGACGTATTCCGCCACAGCCTCCCGATAAAAGCTTTCTTTAATTTTTCCAACCACTACAAAATAAATCTTTTGCATACTACAATCCTATCACGCAAACAATGCGCTAATCCAACTTAAAGCAAACACCGCAATCCCCACGCTCGCACAAAGGAAAAATCCGCCGTATTTTCCCTTTTTCTCGTCCGTTTTTTGACGATCGATAAAGAGCAAATACCCAAGCGACAAAAGCAGGCAAATTGCCGAAACAGAAAGAATGATCGCGTACACGGGTGCGCTAAACGACGTAATTTTGTATTTATACAACACCAAAATATAGGCGTTATTGATAAAGTGCACCAAGGCAGTAGGCAAAAAGCTACCCGACTTAATCGCCACAAGCGCAAACGCCGCGCCGCAAATAAATTGATAGACCGTTTGCGCAGGGCTTTGATGAAAAAGCGCGAACAAGCCGCCGCTTAAAAGCACTGCGCCCAGCGTGCCAAACGATTTCAGCCCTTCCAATTGAATACCACGGAAGAAGAAATCTTCCATAATCGCAGGAAGCACTGCAATCACGAGCAATACCCCGATAAAGCCTGCCCCGTCCATACTCGGCAAAGCGGGCTCTACGTATTCATAACCGAATTTTCCAAGAAATTCTAAAAATACGGTATTGACTTCACTCAACGAGAGTAAGCCAATTTGCAAAAGTACCGCAATCAAATAATATTTGGGGTGGCAATTTTGCGCCTTTGCGAAACTTTTAACAGAGTCTTTGGTATACCAAAAATACCAAACCCCCAGCAAAAGAAAGGCGATCGGTGCAACCAAAAACGATAAATACGTCCGTGCCACACCTGCCGATTCGGGGATACAGCCGTACACGAGCGAAAGGAATAAAATCACAATCGCCGCCACCGAGTAGGTGAGCCCTGCGTGCTTTTCAGGGGTAGGCTGACCGATTAAGCTGCTTAAAAAGCCTTGTTGATTTTTGTCGTTGCGAGAATTGTTCATAACCCTATTATAGCAAATTTTTTCATCAATGCCAAATAAAAAAGGCGGTTTTATGAAATTCTAAAGAATTTTTCACAAAACCGCATCCAGTACCCTTTATCCGCTTAATTTTTCCCGAAATTCTTTGATGATTCGGCTCTCAATTCTCGACACCTGCACTTGGCTAACCCCTATCCGTTCCGCTACCTCGCTTTGGGTCATATCCCGAAAATAACGCAGCACGATAATTTTTCTATCACGCTCGGAAAGGGAGTCCATTGCGCCTCGCAAAAGAAGTCTATCCAGCCACATTTCTTGGTCGTCCGACGAGGGCAGGGTCTCGATGAGTTCCCTTTCCTTGCCGTCCTTATTCTCCGCACCGCCGTATAGGGAAAGGGGCATTTTCGACGAGCCCATCACGAATACCGTCTCCGCTTCGTCCATGTGAAATTTCTCGGCAATTTCCTTTACGGACGGCGAATAATCGTGTTGACAAGTATATTCATCGATAAATTTATTAATTTCCTTCGCCGTTTGCTTCATCGTCCTTGATACCTTCACCGAACCGTCGTCCCGCATAAAACGCTTAATTTCGCCTGCGATCATCGGTACGGCGTAGGTGGAAAACTTCACGCCGAATTTCTCGTCAAACCCAGCAATTGCCTTCAAAAAACCCATGCAAGCAATTTGGAAAAGATCGTCGTACTCCACCCCCTTCCCCAAATACCGCTTTACAATACATTTCACAAGAGATACGTTCTCGGAAATAAGCGTTTCTTTGGCTACCGCTTCCCCTTCCTTGGCGCGGCGGATATATTCGATTGTCAGTTTATCATCAAGCATTTACCCTTTCCCTTTCCACCGTTTCGGACGAGTAGGGTTCCTCTTGACGCACCATTCCCCCGCCAATCCGTTTGGTGAGCGTCACACACGTGCCTTTCCCTAATTCACTCGTCACGGAAAAGCCATCGGAAAAGGTCTGCATAATCGTAAACCCCATCCCCGAACGCTCGTCGCTTGCAAGCGTCGTGAAAAAGGGCTTTAACGCTTCCTCTACGTCTGAAATCCCGCACCCGAAATCGGTGATTTTAATATGTAAAACCCCTTCCGTACTCGTTTGAAAGGTCTGACATTCAATCTCGATTTTATCCTGCACGTCCCCACCGTGATAGGCATGCACAATGGCATTCGTGACTGCTTCCGAAACAGCCGTCTTGATATCCGAAAGCTCGGATAAGGAAGGCGAGAGGGACAAAGCAAACGCCGCAACGGCACTTCTCGCAAAGCCTTCGTTGACACTCTTTGCCGCAATTTCAAGTTTCATATAGTTCTCCATAAAATTTCCCCCTGCTTATATTTTAGGAATGATGGTATAAACGCCGCTGACGGTCAAGATTTTATCCGTTGCCTGCGTAGGATTCGTCACGTACACGGGTACGCCGTAGCGACTGAATTTCTTATATCGACCGATTAAAAAACCAATCCCCGTGGAATCCATAAAGGAAACGGACGCAAGATCAAAAACGGCGCGTGCGCTTTGGTAGGCGTACCGCTCGGCGATTCGATCGGCATACGCTCGCGCCTGCGCTGCATTGTGTTCGTCTATTTCCCCTTGTAGCTGCATATACAGTATATTTCCCGACATTTGTGGCACTATGTTCATCGTAAATACCCCTATTTCTTTCTCTTATTTTCGGTACGCAAGTATTGTAAAAAATCGGCAAAAACGAATTTTGTAAAAGGCAATCGAAAAAAAAATAGTTTTGTCGAAAAAAAATTTCTCTTTTTTTTGAAAAATACTTGACTTTTTCCCTAAAATCGTTTATTATATTCAAGCGTTATGTCAATGGGCCTTTAGCTCAGTGGTCAGAGCTGTCGGCTCATAACCGATTGGTCCGCGGTTCGAATCCGTGAAGGCCCACCAAACAATTTGATAATAATGGCCCAGTAGCTCAGTTGGTTAGAGCGCCAGCCTGTCACGCTGGAGGTCGACGGTTCGAGCCCGTTCTGGGTCGCCATTATTTTTGCTCTCGACATCGAGAGCATTTTTTTGCGCAAAATTAGAAAATATACTCAAAAAAACGTTTAAGCAGGAGTTTTTTATGAAATTAAGACTGCTTTTGGCAGCAAATCAAAAGAAAGAATTGTATGCAAATGCCGTAGAAGCCTGCGGCGGAATTGCAGACGTGAAATACGTGCCCGACGATAACGTCGATTACGACGGACTTATCCTTTGCGGCGGCAATGATATAAATCCTTCTTATTACAATGAAGAAATAAACGGTAGCGTGAATATCGACGATACGCGCGATAAAGCGGAGTTTACGCTCTTAAAGAAGTTCCTTAAAACGGGAAAACCTATCTTAGGAATTTGCCGTGGTTTTCAGCTTATGAACGCAGCATTCGGCGGCACACTTATCCAGCACTTGGAAAACGTGCAAGCGCATCGAAAAGACACCCCGCCCGAATTGGTACATTTCGCCAATGCGGAAAAAGACAGTATCTTTGAAAGCCTTTATGGGGAAAGGTTTTCGGTGAATAGCTACCATCATCAAGGGTTAGGTAAAATTGGCAACGGCTTACGCGTGACAATGCGCTCCGACGACGGACTCCCCGAAGCTTTCGAGCACGAAAGCGCGCCTTATCTTGGCGTACAATGGCACCCTGAGAGAATGTGTTTAGACCAAGCTCGCAGCGATACTGTGGACGGCATTAAGGTCTTTGAATACTTTTTAGACTTGTGCGCTAAACACAAAAATGAGAAATAAGCATTACTTATAACAAGCAGCCGTTTCAAAAAAAACGAAACGGCTGCTTGTTTTTTCATTGCACTCCCCTTTTGAAATATTTTTAGGAATATTTTTCATTTTTTAGTTTGAAACGATTGATATTCGCAAAAAAATGTGCTATACTAAACAAGCAATTGAATTTTGGCCCTATCCTCTATCGGTCAGGACGAACCCAAACTCGGATTCGAGTACCGCAAGGAGCGCAGCGACGGAATAGCGAAAGCTTTGCTTGAGCGTCTAAGGTCACCAAAATAATTATAAACCTATGGCCTTATCGTCTAGCGGTCAGGACGAGCTACCCGTTAAGAAAAGCATTGATAATGCTTTTTAGGGGCGAGATAAGCGAACGCCGATAGGTAGGCGTGAGCGTGACCGAGAACAAAGCCTTCATTACTTTGTTCGAGAGGCGCCCTCTCACGATAAGAAAACAAAACTCAATACAAATCAATATGGCCTTATCGTCTAGCGGTTAGGACGGCGCC
>JAZORL010000036.1:0-8160 GCA_045656625.1 Candidatus Scatosoma sp.
GCGAGGAAGGGTGTCGTCGCCGCCAAATACGGTCACGGCGATTTTGTCCGCAGGAATACCAAGATAGTTTTCCCCCGTCAAGAATTCATAGCTCCAAGGAATCATTTCTTCCTTGAAATAATCGCCGAGCGACCAGTTGCCGAGCATTTCGAAGAAGGTACAATGTCTTTCATCGCCAACGTCGTCGATGTCGCCCGTACGCACGCACTTTTGCACGTCGCAAAGACGCTTACCAGCAGGGTGTCTTTCCCCGAGAAGATAAGGCACGAGCGGATGCATACCTGCCGTCGTGAAAAGTACGGTAGGATCGTTTTCGGGAATCAAGGATGCAGAAGGAATTACCTTGTGTCCTCTATCCTTAAAAAAGCCGAGATACATTTCTCTTAAAGATTGTCCAGTATACGTTTTCATATCTTTTTTCCTTTATGGGATTGATTTTCTTTTACATTATAAATGTAAAACCTCGCTTTTGTCAAGCAATAGGGGCAATATAGCCGAAAATTTTTTATAACAACTCAAAAGAGCCGACCGCAGTCGGCTCTTTAACTCTTTTCTTATTCTGCAGTTTTATACCCCCAAGTCACAGGGCGTTCACTTTTATTCCAATTCAAATTCCAACCGCTCGGTTTCGTTTCTGCTTCGCAATAGATTTTTAAATTATCACAAAAATAAAACGCCTTTTCCCCGACGGAATTTACACTGTCAGGAATTACGATTTCCGTTAAAGCCTTGCAAAGAAGAAACGCTGAGCCACTTATCTCAACAAGACCATCAGGAATCACTACTTCCGCCAAATTCAAGCAATTATAAAACGCCCCAAATCCAATGGTTTCTACACCCGCACTAATCGTCACCTTCGTCAACCATTTGTAATTATAAAATGCATAACTGGAAATCGAAGTTACAGTGCTTGGAATAACGATATCCGTTAACATTTCATCCTTCAAATATAAACTTGCACCGTTGCATAAAGGATTTGCGTGTTCGTCGTCAAAATGAATATTGCACCAGCTTTCCAAACTTTCAATTTGTATAGTTTCCAAGCGGTTACAGCTCGCAAACGCATCACTTCCTATATACGTAACGGACGCAGGAATTATAATTTCTCTTAAATCCGAACAACCTCTAAACGCTTCATACCCAATACTCGTAATTGTATTCGGCAAGACAATTTTTTCTATCCCTTGATCACTCGAGAATGCATATCCGTTTACTTTCGTCACAGGAAATCCATTATACATAGAAGGGATCTCTATTTCCGTATTCTCGTATGTGCCTGTCCCTTTTACCGAGTAAGAAGCATTGTCCGCATTTATGCTAAACTCCAAGCCTTCGATTACAGGTAAAACAATTTCTTCGCCGCCTTCTTCCGAAGTTCCTTCTTCAGAGCCAACGACTTCCCCGCCTTCTTCGGACGAGTCGCCGTCGGACGAATCTTCTTCCCAAGGCAATTCGCCAATCGTTGCATTACCGTAAGAAATCACAAAAGAGGTGCGTTCCGTTCTTACCAATTCACTTCCTTCCTCCATCGTTTTATAAAAGGTTTCAGCATCGTACGAATAAAGCTTGCCGTCCACAAACTTGATTTCTATCCAGCGGCTGATACTATCTTTTTCTGTGCTATAGGTATACGTACCGTCATCCAATGTAAATTTCGAATACGCTTGCATCAAGCTTTTCGCCAAAGGAACGTTAAAATAATACTCCGCCGCATCCCCCACTATGGCGTTATTAATCTCGCAATCAACCTCAATTTCCCATTCTTTGTCGTTTTGTTTTGTCCATTCGACCATTACGCCATCCCGTTCAAAGATATATTCCTCAATCGTTATAGGCTCGTCGATTGAAATAATTTCTCCGTCATCCTCATAACAACCCGTCGAACGTCCTTGCATAAAACGATGCACTTTTCCATCCGCAACTTTCAAAACGCCGCTACCTGCTTCCGTCATGAAAAGTTCACCCCACTGCGCCTCATGGCTTACTTCAAACGTAATCGTGGCGTTGATGGATGCTTCGGTATCCGTGATAGCCTGTACCCAAGCCGCTTCGTCTGCCAACGCTTCGCCCTTTATTCCCTTGTCTTTGCTACCGCCGCAAGCCGTAAAGCCCAGCGAACCTACCATACCAACCGCCAATACAATCGCCGCAAATCTTTTGTTTCTCATCCTTTTGCTCCTTACGTTAATTTTTTATCAATTCGTAGCCCGTTTTGCTATCTTTCACCGAATACCCCATTTCCGCAAGCTTTGCTCGAAGCTCGTCGCTCTTTGCCCAGTCACGGTTTTGCCGAGCCGCCCAGCGTTCTTCCGCTACCGCTTGTACGTCCGCAGGGATTGCCACCGTGTTCTTTGCTTCGTACCAAGCCTTGTATTCCTTCGCGTTTTTCGTGAAGAACCCAAGCAATTTATACGTCGTACGAATTTGCACCGCAACGCTAAGCGCCGTGAACATACTCCCCGTCTTCCCCTCGGCAAGCCATTTCTTCATGTCCTTGAAATACCCGAAAAGATTGGAAAGGGCAAGCGCGGTGTTGAAATCGTCGCTCATGCAAGCGTTGAACTCCTCTTCCACCTTTTGCGCATAGTCTGCCGCGCGCGCAACGTCCTCGCCGTCAATCGTAAGCTCCATACCCTTGAATTTCATCATCACTTCTTCGACAACCGCAAGCAAGGAATAGAAATCGTATAAATGCTTTTCCGCCTCGGGGAATAAATCGTCGGTGATATTGATATCGTTGCGGTAGTTCGTTTGCAAAAGCGCAAATTTCACCGCTTCGTCGGAATACTTTTCAAGCAGTTCGTCCAAGAGCAAGGAATTGCCGAGCGACTTGCTCATCTTTTGGCCGTTTACCTTGATAAGACCGTTATGCGTCCAATATTTCACAAACTGTTTGCCCGTCAAAGCTTCCGTTTGTGCAATTTCGTTTTCGTGGTGGGGGAAAATCAAATCCCTGCCGCCGCCGTGAATATCGATTTGTTCGCCGAACGCCTCTCTATTCATCGCCGAGCATTCGATATGCCAACCGGGTCTACCCTTACCCCAAGGGGATTCCCAATAAATTTCCCCCGCCTTCGCACTCTTCCAAAGCGCAAAATCGTAAGCGTTTTTCTTCTCGTCGTCGTTGTCTACACGCACGCCGTCAAGAGCGTCTTCAATATTGCGGTTGGAAAGCTTGCCATACCCAGGGAAGGACGCAACGTCAAAGTACACGTCCCCGTTTTTCGTGGGATATGCGTGTCCCTTTTCAATTAGCGTGGACACAAACTCAATGATATTCTCGATATTTTCCGTTGCTTTCAGCCAAACGTCGGGGTCATCCACGTGGAACTTTTCCATAACGCCGTTGATATTTTCAATCATCTTCGCTGCATACTCGTCCGCAGGAATCCCCGTTTCGTGGGATTTTGCGATAATTTTATCGTCCACGTCCGTGTAATTACGAGCATACGTCACGTCGTAGCCGAGCTTTTTCAAATATTTGCGCATAATATCGTATATGAGTGCCTGATACCCATGCCCAATATGTGCCTCGCCCGACACCGTAATGCCGCACGCGTACATTTTTACCTTATTCCCTTCCAAAGGGATAAATTCTTCCTTTCTCTTCGTCAACGAATTGTAAATTTTCATATTTTTACTCCTTCGACTCGTACACGGTACGGTCTTTTTCTTCATTTTCCTTACTTTCCTGCAACGGCTCGCCTTGCGAATCCCCTGTTATTTTTGCCGCTTGCACGGCGATAATCCCCGAATGCGTAGCATCCTTTCCCTCGGGAGTACGAATGCGCACAATACGGCCGGGAATCCCCACGACCGTCGCATACGGCGGCACTTCCTTTAACACGACCGCCCCTGCGCCGATTTTTGCGCCCTCGCCAATCACGATATTCCCAAGCACCTTTGCACCTGCGGAAATCATTACGTTTTCCATTACGGTCGGGTGGCGTTTACCGCGCTCCTTACCCGTACCGCCAAGGGTGACGCCTTGGTAAATCACCACCCCTTTATGGACCTCGGCTGTCTCGCCGATTACTACGCCCATACCGTGGTCGATAAAAACGCCCCCTTCAATTTTTGCGCCGGGATGAATTTCAATCCCCGTGAAAAAACGAGTCGTTTGGCTGATAATTCTTGCAATCAGCTTTAATTTGATTTTGTGGAAAAATCTCGCCACACGATACCAAGCGAGCGCATGCACGCCCGAGTAGGTAAGCAAAACCTCAAAAGAGTTTCGCGCAGCAGGATCGTTTGCTTTTGCCGCTTTAATATCGGCACGAAGGTTCTTAAACCACATAATATCTCTCCTTTTCGTGGTATGTATTGCCTTCCTTATATCTGATTCTTCTTTCTTGTAAATATGATGATTGGGAATATATTCGCAGGGAGCGTACTTCCCGTACGTGACCAAGGCGCGCAGAGCGACAACGCAGAAAGGCGTCCCGTCTTCGTGGCTTAGATACGAGCAATTCAAGGCGGCGTGAGCACGATGCAGCGAGCGTACTTTTGCGTACGTGAGCAAGGCGCGCGGAGCGACAACGCAGAAATGCGACGTATATCAGTCACGAAAAAAATAAAAAAGCGTCTTTATACTATTGTATAAAGGCGCATTTCAACACTGTTCCACTTTACTTCAAAAAACTCAAAAAAGAGTTTTTCCTCGTTAGCCCAATAACGGAGGCGACCGCAGGGGATTAGCCTGTCCTAATAACGCAAGAACGCACTTTCACGAAAGGAAACGTCGGATTCCGCTTTCAGCCCATGGCGGATTCTCTCTGTATCGAGCCCTTTTTCGCTACTCTTTTCTCGCTCGGATATTCACTTTTCATTTATTGTAGCACACGCGCGAGTGCGTTGTCAAGCATTTGCGCAAAGTTTCCAAAAACGGCGACGTTTTACGATTCCGCAGTTTCCTTTTTGAAAAACAAATTCCCCACTTTATACTCTGCCAAAGCACGCTCAATCATATTCGGATTATAGACTTTTGTGCCAAGCAGGTACGAGATCACGACATCTTTTACGTGTCTAAAATCAAACGCACAGTCCGCAAGCTGGAGCAAAATTTTCGTATCGTCCATCGAAATTTGCGCCACAAGCGCAAAGGTAAAAATAAAATTCTTCGTCGGCAAATATTTCCCCGAGCAAATCCCCTTCCAAATTTCTGGCAAAACGTCCATTTGCGAGAGCATTTCCTCATCGGAAACGTTGTACCTTGCCCGCATCTTTGCAAACATTTTATGGAACGAATATTTTGCAAGCTTCGTTCTCAACTGCGAAAACAGGCTATGGGTACGGAAGGAAAAGGAAAACGTCAAATCAACCATACGCTCTTTCGCCGCCGCCAAAATTTCCGTTTTCTTCTCTTGGTTTGCGAGCTTTAACGTACTCGAAGGCAGGGTGTAGGCATACGTTCTACCATTCTCGAGCACCTTCGTAGCCTGCATCACGGGCATTTTATAGCCGGGCAACAACACCAATTTATCATAGTTTTCGTAAGTCTCGCAAAAATAATCGTTTAAATCGTAAATAAAATCGTACATATTTAAGCTCCGTCGCTTTCTTCCTTTTCAGTATAGCATATTTCCACGCATCCGTGCAAGCAAAAACACGCCGTTTTTCTTTTTCATCAACTTTTCATTTTTAGTAAAAATGCCCCTTTTCACATTTTTTCATGCTTTTTTGTGAAAAACTGACAAAAATCCCCCCGTTTTTACTCCCTTTTACTTGCCTTTTTGCTGTTTTTATGGTACATTGTTAATAGAAAACGAAGGAGTATTTGAATCCATGAAAAGAGATCGTATCGCGGAAATTGCAGAGCTGATTGACAAGCGAGGCAAACTCACGCTCACACAGCTTGAATCCCACTTCCCCAACGTTTCGCAAATGACCTTGCGCAGGGATATGTTTCAGCTCGAAAAGGAAGGAAAAATTATACGCGTGCGCGGCGGCGCTATGTCGGTTCACGAAGTACAAAAAACCTCGGGAGAACCGTACGTAAAAAAGACCACTATCCACACGGACGAAAAAATTGTCATTGCGCAAAAAGCGGCGGGACTTATCGACGAAGGCTCTTCTCTTTTCCTTGACGGCGGTACGACGGCGCTTTATCTTGCCAAGGAAATGCCCGATAAATACTGCAACGTATTTACGAACGGACTCGCCGTTGCAACGGAGCTTTCCAAGAAGAAAAACGTCGTAGTCAACCTGCTTGGCGGACAGCTTATCAAGGAAAACCTTTCCACGGCATCCTCTTTCTCTTCTCTTTATTTTACCGATACGAATTTTGAAATTGCCATCATTTCCGCCGCGGCGTTTACCCAGGAAAACGGATTTTCTTGCAGTTCGCAAATTGAAGCGGAGTTTTTGCGTGTCATTTGTAAGAAAGCAAAATTCTTGTATATGATGCTCGACAGCTCAAAAATCGGACACATCAAACCCCACACCTTTGCGCAGGTATCGGACATCAACGTACTTATCACGGACAACGATTTCCCCGACGCGCTCAAAGACGAATTTAAGAAAATGGATATCGTCGTAATTTAATTTTATGGAATATAATACACCGCCCCGAAAGCGCTTGCTTTCGGGGCGGTATTTTTCATCTTACCAATCCTGTTTTTTCAAGGATTTATCCTTCACGTCGTCGTGGTATGCAAAATATTTTTCCTTAAACGCTTGCGGCGTCAACGGCACTTCTCCGTCCGCTTGCATACGGTCGATCAAGTCCTGCAATTCCTCGGGGGTAAAATCCCCAATCTCCGTTTCTTCGCCATACGTTTGAAATAATTTCAAAAGATCCAATTCCGACATCGTCAAATCTCCACTTTTATATGCTCGCCACGGCAGGGAACTGTCAAATAGGTGAACCCAATTTCTTTGAGCCTTGCCACGACCTCTTCCCTTTTATCCGTAATTCTTTCCTTAAAATGCGAATCCGAACCATAGGAAACCTTTCTTCCGCCAAGTTCGTAGTATCTCTCGATAATCTCCCAAGCGGGCAACGTGCGGTTTTTCAAATCCTTATTCGACGTATTGATTTCCAAAATTTTATCCTTTCGAATAATCGTTTGCAAAATATCGTCAATTTCCGCGCCAAACTCTCGCAAAGAAAACGCTCGATCTTCAAAGGATACGTACCGTGCAATATACCCGATATGCCCGACGATATCGTAAGGATACGGTGCGTCCAAACTTTGCCGAATCAAACGCAAATACATTTTATATATTTCTTCTTTTGTACCCGTGAATTGGAAATATGCGAAATCTTTTCCCTGTGCGCCATGCACGCTGTTGATTACGTAGTCAGGACGGTACTTTTCGTAAATCATCGCATACCTGCTATGCACATCCGCATTGTTTGCGTACCCAAACTCTGCCCCCACACAAACGTTGATTACCCCTTCGTAATCCTCTTGCAAATGCCGTGCGCCGTGGAAATATTCTTCGGGATTGGCATCTCTAAAAAATTCTTGTTCTTCCTTCGTCATCAAGGAAAAATCATAATCATAATTAAAGTGCTCGCTTACGCCGTAAAAGCCCACGCCTAATTTTTGCGCCGCTTCCAGCATTTCCGATAAAGTATTTTCCCCATCGTGCGAATAGGTAGAATGGGTATGCATATCCGTGATAAATTTCTTCATAATACTCACCTTCTTGTTGTATTATACCACAGCTCTTCACATTTTTCAAGCAATGGGCTATACAAATTTTCCCACTTTGCCGTATTTTAGAAAAAATCCCTGCGCTTATCTTCGTTTTTGCCCTTTCTTTCCAGCTTTTCCATTTTCTCTCTATTGACCTTTCCCTCTTCCTACCGATATAATAGGCTTGCGCTTTTTTAGAACTGCGCAATAAAAAACATCGGAGATTCTTTACTATGAAAATAAGAGCCTTGGCAGCCCTTGCGCTTGCCCTTTCCTTCATTCCCCTCTTTGCGTGCGGAAGAAAAAACGAAACCCTTTCTTCCAGCGAAAGCCCACCGTTACTCGACTCCCCACTCGATAGCGAAAGCATCGAACCGCCCGATTCTTCTACGAGCGACAACGATTCTTCCCCTTCCACACCCAATCCCCCCACGTCGCCCGAACCGCCGAGCGCCCCCATTCCAAAGACGGCAAGCTACGTGCGTTGCACAGCAGATAGCGTGAATATCCGCTCGGG
>JAZORL010000037.1:0-10289 GCA_045656625.1 Candidatus Scatosoma sp.
TCATCACCCCAGCCGTCGCCACCGAGACCCCCCCAGTCGTCACCCCAGCCTTCGTCGCCTTCCCATTCCTTGCTAAGCGAAGAATACACGTATACGTCGATCCAATACTCGCCGTCCCAAAAATAATAGCTAAGATCGACGCCAATATCCCCTTTCGTGTAATAATACCAGGTATTGCCTTCCTCTTCGTCCTCGTACGTTTCAATAAAGACGTAGCCCACTTTCTCGTAAGCCTTTAAGTAAGCGTCAAATTCCGCTTGCGTATTGCCAATCGTATAGAAATTTATGCCGTATTCATACCCCGTTTCATCGTAATACCCTTCCACGTAGTATTCGTTATTCGGCACAAAGGGAATCCGACCGCCGATATATTGATCGAAGATTGCGTTTTCGTCGTCGGTAAACGCTGTAAAATCGTGTGTTTGCTCGGGTGGCGTAGGAATTTCGCTCGTTTCAGAATTTTCACCCCCCAAGCCCTCGCTCGTTTCAGAATTTTCACTCCCCAAACCCTCGCTCGTTTCAGGCTTTTCACTTACGCCGCCCTGCGAAGTTTCCGTCTGACTATTTTGCAAAGAAGAATCTTTCGAATCTTGAAAATCGGCGCAACCGCCGAACGCACAGGCAAGCGAAAGGGTTGCTAAAATGGCAATCAATTTCTTTTTCATAAGTACTCCTTGCTTTCCACAACGCCGTGTGTCAAAGCAAATCTATTGTATCACGGCTTAATAAAAATTGCAATAGAATTTGGAAAAAATCTCGATTTTTGTGTGTGTTCGGAGTATAAATTTGCCTATTGACTTATGCCTTTTCCTGTGTTATAATAAATAAAACGCCTTATGAAAGGAGTATGCTATGAAAAAGAAACCCACAATTGCGTTCATGTATGATTTTGATAAAACCTTGTGCGATCAAGATATGCAGGACTATGCCTTTATCCCCAACTTGGATATGACGAGTGAAGAATTTTGGGGTGAAACCGAAGCCTTCCGCAAAAAGAATTATATGGAAGGGATTCTTGGGTATATGTACTATATGAAACTCAAATGCGACGAAAAAGGAATCCCCTTCACCAAGGACTATTTGCGCTCGCTTGGAAAAAATATCAATTTTTACAAGGGCGTACAAAATTGGTTTAAGCGCATCAATCAATATGGGGAGTCCATCGGCGTAAAGATTGAGCATTACATTATTTCCAGCGGGATCAAGGACATTATTGACGGGTGCGCAATCAAAGACGAATTCAAAAAGATTTTCGCCTGCCAATATTATTTCAACGAAGAGGGCGAAGCCGTTTGGCCTAAAATCGCCATTAACTACACGCAAAAAACGCAGTATATTTTCCGTATTTCCAAAGGTATTTACGATGAAACGGAAAGCAAGAAGGTCAACGAAAAGATGAGCGAGCGCGTCGTTGCATACGATAATATGATTTATTTCGGGGACGGGATTACGGATATTCCTTGCATGACCTTCGTAAAAAAGCAAGGCGGTATCTCGATTGCTATTTACCCGAAGGGTAAAAAGGACAAAGTGACCAACCTACTTTTGGACAACCGCGTGAATTACATTTGTACCGCCGATTATCAAGAAGGAAGCGAACTGGATTCTTTGGTGAAATGTATTATTCAAGAGCGCCAACTTTCCCATACGCTGATGCTCAAGCAACGCCAACAAAAAACGCGCGAATCCAAGAAAAACGAAACGAAATAAAATAGCGTTGCGCATATAATTATGCAGTTCGCGCGACTATCTACGACACCACAAAAAAGGGAACCCCTCTTTGGGATTCCCTTTTTTGAAACCTTCTTTTCAAACTACTTAAACGACAGGAATCTGCCGAAACTCCGCAAGCGGAGCCCTCTCGGCAGAGCTTCGAAACGCCGACAAGCACCGCCCTATTTTTCAAACTATCCGTGCGGTCGTTTCTCGCGTGAACCTGCATATAATTATGCAGTTCGCGCGACTATCTACAACACCACAAAAAAGGGAACCCCTCATTGGGATTCCCTTTTTTGTGGTGCGGTCGACAGGAATTGAACCTGCATGGAGTTACCCACAAGATCCTTAGTCTTGCGCGTCTGCCAGTTCCGCCACGACCGCATTAACGAAATCTATTATAACCTAACTATCTACCTTTGTCAACTCATTTTATCCCACTTTTTGAAAAAATTGAAACTTTTTTCACAGCCATCCTCTCTCAGCGCCCTGATTATTGTTTCTTTCACAAAAAAATAGAGGAATTACTCGCAATATAAACGTAATCCTCTATACTTTTTGTTATATTTTCCGTATTTATTCTAAAAATTCGCCTATTTCACAATAAATCCCTTTATTTTTCTTTATCGTATTGCAAAAAAACGCATTACCGCTACGTCAGCGAATTTAGTTTCGAAGCATTTCCGCCGCAACCGTGGCCGTTGTATGGGTACGCTGTATTGGCAGCTCAACGACATTTGGCCCGTCACCTCTTGGGCAAGCATTGATTATTGCGGCAGATATAAAGCTCTGCAATACGCCGCAAAGCGTTTTTACGCGCCTGTTTTACTCTCTTGCGAAGAAGTCGGCGAAGTGCAAACCCGCAGCTTTATCAACACGGAAGAACGCACCTTGAACAAGGAAAAATCCGCTCGACTTTGCGTGACCAACGATACAAAAGAACCCATTACGGGTATGGTGTGTTGGGAGCTTAGAAATGATAAGAGCGAACTCTTACAACAGGGCGAAGCGCAAGTATCCGTCCCCCCTCTTTCCACAAAATGGTTAGAAAAAATATATTTTGACGGACTTAATTCCGAAACCGACCATTTGTATTTTTCGTTGAACGTAGACGGCAAAGTTCTCTCGCAAGGGAGCGTTTTGTTTACACAGCCGAAATATTATCACTTTACAAACCCGAATTTGCGCTATACCTTGCAAGGCGACGAATTGATTATTCACAGCGATGCTTATGCAAAAGCGGTACAAATTGAGGGAATAGACGACGATTTATTGTTGGATGATAACTATTTTGACATGGAAAAAGGCGAAAAGCGCGTCCGTATTTTGTCAGGGAATGCAAACAAGATAAAACTTCGCTCGGTCTTTGATATTCGTTAATACAGGCATTCTCTTATGATACAGTAGAAAAAAAAACAATTTCGCCCCGAATGAAATATTCGGGGCGTTTTTCATGAAGTACCGCTCTTTGCCAAGTACGCCATACTATGATAGAAAAATCCATTCTCAAAGTATAAATTTCCTTACCTTGCAAATACTACCATTACAAAGCTGTAAGCACAAGGAGATTTTATATAGATGAAAGCTACTGGTATTGTTAGAAGAATAGACGAGCTTGGCAGGGTCGTGATTCCAAAGGAAATTCGCCGTACTTTGCGTATCAAAGAGGGCGACCCGTTGGAAATTTTCACCGACCGAGACGAGCTGATGCTTAAAAAATATTCCCCGATCGCAACCTTAGAAAAATTTAGCAAGGCTACCGCCCGATCCCTCAACGATTTATGCGGCAAACTTGCCGTAATTTGCGATACGGACGGCGTTTTACACGCCTACGGGGAAGGGAAAAAGGATTTAGATGGGAAAAGTCTTTCCGAGGAAATGGACCGCATTTTGCGTGAACGGCGCAGCTATATTGCGAACGCCGCAGAAGGCGGCGACGTAATCCCCTTGACGAATACGCGCGAGGAAGGCGTGACGGCGCAAGTAATCGTGCCGATCGTAGCGGGCGGGGATTGTCTTGGCGCAGTCGCCGTATTATCCAAAGAGGACGGCGCAAGGCTCGATGCAAACGAGGTGAATCTCGCCCGTCTTACCGCCGATATTTTAGCCAATCAATTCGAATAAAAATCAGGGCAGGTATGCGTTGAACGCATACCTGCCCCCACCTTTTCATGCGAAAAATCCAAGAGCCGGAGTACTTCACAAAGAAAATGAAGACCTTGTCAAGCTCAGCAACTAACGCACGCGCATTTCTTGCTGCTTTTTAAGGAACATAGAGGTAGAACCCTCATCTCGTATATTACGGCGCAGCGTATGCATCACGCCGCAAAGCTTTTATTAAACACCGATTTATCGATTATCGACATCGCGAACGAAACGGGCCACGAAAATCATTTCTTCTTTACGCAAGCACGAATACGTATTTGTTCCCTGTATTTTCTTGGGATATAATCGTTTTGCCAGCAAAAGCGAATTCGATATCAAAATCCCCCGTTTGTACTACTTCCATGTGAACGTTGTCGCCCACATAGTGCCATTCGACCTGCACCTCGCCCTTTTCAAAGGCATAGCTACCCTTTGCGTAGTCAAACTGCTTTGAAATTACAGGCGCAATGCGCAAGCCTTTCCCTTCACACGGCTGAATCCCTAAAACATAAGAGTACAGCCAATATACGCACGAACCAAGCGAATAATGGTTGAAGGAGTTCATGGACGGATTGAAAAAGCCCTTATCCGCCGTGTAGCCATTCCAACGCTCCCAAATCGTCGTTGCGCCGTTGATAACGCTGTATCCCCAAGACGGGTACTGCGTGTTTTTCATCAGTTTATACGCAAGCTCCACTTCGCCGATATCGCAAAGCACAGGCAAGAGGAATCTTACCCCGATAAAGCCCGTTGTGAGCGTATCGTCCTGACGAGAAATCGTTTGCACGAGCGGCTTGCGAATTTCGTCGCCCGACATAAATTCCGCCACGTACGCCACCAAATACGCCGTTTGCGTATCACTGATGACAAGTCCACGTTCATCTACCAAATGCTTGCGGAACGCTGCCTTAGCTTTGCTGTGCAATTCTTGATACTCCGTAGCGTCCTCGCCCATAATTTTGCACATTTTTGCGACCAACAGCAAGGAATAGCCATAGAAACATTGCATCATCACCGTCTTATCCGTTTCTTCCTTGACGGAAAGCCAATCACCGTACGTAAACAAACCGTCCACTACGTTTTCCTTGTTGAGATGCGCTTTATAAAAATCAATCCACTTTTTCGCTTGGGGCAAATTCTCTTCCAGTATTGTCTTATCGCCGTAGAAAAGATAATGCATATAGGGAATTACCGCCACTGCATCCCCCCAACAAGGACTGCCGCTCCTTTCTTGGGTCACCCAAAGGAACATCGGCACAAAAGAAGGTGCCGCGCCGTTTTCCTCACAGTCCGCACGCAGAGCCTGCATATAATTGCGATAGAATCGCTTGCAGTTTGCGTTGTACATCGCACTGTCGCAGAAAATCTGCGTATCCCCCGTCCAGCCCAAGCGCTCATCACGTTGCGGACAATCGGTCGGCACGGAAATGAAATTCCCCAGCTGCCCCCAATAAGCGTTTTGATATACCTTATTCACGACTTTATCCGAGCATTCGAAATAGCCCGTTCTCTTAAGACCTTGCGAAAGGACCAACCCGACGATATCCGTGATTTCCACTTCGTCCAAGCTACCGTTTGCCACCGAAATTTCCGCATAACGGAACCCGTGATAGGTAAACTTCGGCTCAAAGCGGCAAACTTCGTCCGACAACACCAATACGTCCGTACAATGCGCACTACGAAGATTCTCTATATACAATTCCCCTGCAAGAGAAAGCATTTCCGCATGGCGAACAGTCACCTTCAAACCCTTTTTCCCTTTTGCGGAAAAATTCAATACGCCTGCAAAGTTTTGCCCAAAATCCAAAAGAATGGAATTTTTCTTTCTCGTCTGCGTCGGGTAAAGCTTCTCCACACAAACGACCGGCTCCATATCGTACGGCTTGAAAGTGCGCTCCTCTACAACGCATTTCGCCGAAGGAAGCGTATCGTACCGTGCAAAACCGTCGATTTTTTTATTCGCGTCCACGTATTCCCCATCGAAAAAGTCCGCGTATTCGATCTCCGAATTGTACGCCTTCCACGCCTCATCCGTCTCTATCATTTCCTCCGAGCCGTCCTCGTAAACAAGACGTATTTCCGCATACAAACGGGTTTCCGCGCCGAAAATCTCACGCTTTGCGATATAGCCGAGTCTGCCGGCAAACCAACCGTCGCCTACCGTCACGCTAATGCGATTTTCCGTAGCGATATAATCGGTAAGATCGTATGAACAAAGCATAACGAACTTGTTATAATTGGTATAACCCGGCATAAAATATTCGTCAATTTCCTTGCCGTTGATTTCTACACGAAAAATCCCCAAAGCGGAAATTTTCAATTCCGCTTTTATAACTTTTTTATTGCAATAGAAACGACGGATAAACCGCGTCAACGGCATCCCCATCAATCCTTTATCGTTTTTTTTGCCATTTTTATGTATTGTAATCCACATAAAACTGCCTCTTTTGATAAAATTTCGTACATTATTATATATTAAATTATATAGTAAGCCATTATATATTAAATTATATATTAAGCCGATTGACCTGTCAATACGCATTTTATTGTTTTTTTAATCCAAATTATTGTTTTTTTATGATTTTATAATTTTGAATACAATTTTTTCAAAAAATGATACTTTATCTTTTACGCAGAACCGATTAAAAAGTTCCCCCTTATGACTTCCCTTAACACTTGCTCTAAACAAGCAAAATCATATATGCAGGTATGCGTTGAACGTATTTTAAGCGGTAAAAGTAAACAAAAAAAGCGGACCGAAAGTCCGCTTTTTTTCACGTTATAGCGATTAAGCAAATTTCAATAAGTATTTATCGCAAATATCCTTCATGAACACTTCCACCACTTCGTAGAAGCCGTTTGCAAGAGATGCGCGTTCGCTGAAAATTTCACTCGCATAGAAGATTCCGCAATATTCAAGCGCATAGAGTACCGACCAAATCGCAATACAGATCGCACAGCCGATTGCAAAGAACAAAATACAAGCGAGAATACCGTCTACCACACGCAAAGGTTTCACACTCTTCACTCCCTTCACGAGCTTGTTGAATGCAATGCCAAGCAAAACGAATACGACGATAGAAAGGACACCCATAAGCACCGCCGCCAAGATTTTACCAAGCACCTGGCTGTATTCCGTGCCTTTGAACAGGTGAATACATCTTGACACAAAGCTGCTCAAGAAATGCCAATCCCCTTCGGCAACCTTCATAAAGGGCAGTACGCAGCAAGCAACAAACGCTGCCGTGCCGCCAATGGGAATAATCAAAATGCGCATCATAGATGCGAAGCCTTTCTTATAGCCGTAGAACGCAACGCCGAAAATGATACCAATCGTAAGGAAATCAAGTACGTACCCTCTCGAGTATTTCAACGCTTCTACAACCCATTCTTTTTCAAAAATTTCCCCAAATGCGCCCCTCGAAAGCTTCGTCGCACTCACCACGAAAAGAGAGATTGCAACGATTACAGCAAGTACCATTGCAGCGTTAATCATGCACGCAATACCACCCATAATACGGGTGAATACTCGGGGTTTCCCGTAGCCAATCTTTTTCGGTCTTTTGCCGAAATAATCGTCCGAATAGTATTCGTCGTCGAAGTTATCGCCGTCTTCTTCATATTCAAAGCCGTAGCCGTCGTAGGATATACGGGTTTTTCTCTTAACGTATTTAATTCTCGGGCGCAAGCATGCGTTGAAAATGAGTTGCACGATCAAGGTAATCACAATCGCAGCAAGAGCAATCGTCATCGACGTCGCAAAGCCTACGAATTCCGCCTTAAAAATATCCGCATAGGCGTCTTTTAAGGGCAACTTGTCGGCAAAGTTGTAATCGATTACCGCAAACAAAACGCCAGCAATCAACCAAAACATACCGCCCCAGCATACTCTGCGGAAGCCCTTTTTAAGCCCCACAAAAAACGCAATAAGCAAAATCACGCCACAAGCGATTGCAACGATCATAGGCAATTTCGCCGCAACGTCCGATAACGTTAAAAGTGCATGGAAAGGAATCATATTCTTATCTCCTTTTTCTATTCCTTACCCCTTTTCGGGGTTTAGAGTGCTAAATTTATTTATTGAAGTTATCCTTCAAGGAAACGATTTCGGAAAGGACCAAACCGCCCTTTTCATCTTTACATTTCTTATAATACCCAACGCGCATAAGCTGGAAGGCTTTTCCATCCTCGCTTTCGCCGAGATACGGCTCTGCTTTGCCGTAGAAAATGTGTTCGCTGTCCAAGTTCATTCTTTCGGTGAAATCTTGTCCTGCATACTCCGCATCTTTCAAAAGGGGCGCATACTTGCGAATCTCTACGTCTAAGCCCGTCTTACCATCTACCCATTGAATCGTACCCTTCACCTTGATACCGCTCGTATCGTTCGAGGAGCGGCTTTCAGGGATATACGAGCATTTCAACTCGACCACGGCACCCTCATTATCCGTAATTACCTCATCACAATGGATAATATACGCACCCTTCAAGCGCACGTAGCCGTCCGGCTTTAAGCGTTGATATTTCGGGGGCGGTACAACCGCAAAGTCCGCTCTATCGATATATACCGTATTCGAGAACGCCACCTTTCTCGTGCCAAGCTCAGGCTTTAAGGGATGAATTGCGGAATCGAGAAGTTCTTCCCCTTCGTAATTCGTAATCGTCACCTTCAAGGGTTCGAGCACCGCCATTGCGCGCTCTGCGTTTTCGTTGAGATTGTCACGAATGCAAGCTTCCAAATAGGAAAGCTGACATTCGGAATTCGCCTTTACAATACCAATCTTGGTGCAAAAATCCAAGAGTGCTTCGGGGGGTACGCCGCGATTGCGAAGACCGGTCACCGTCGGCATACGAGGATCGTCCCAGCCGTGCACGTGGTTTTCTTCTACCAAGCGTTTCAAGTAGCGCTTGGACATTACCGTGTTCGTAATGGCAAGTCTTGCAAACTCGATTTGACGAGGCTTCGGCGCAAAGCCGAGCTGAATCCCGACCCAATCGTAAAGAGGTCTGTGATCCTCAAATTCAAGGGTACAGAGGGAATGCGTCACCCCTTGCAAATAGTCGCAAATCGGGTGCGCGTAGTCGTACATAGGATAGATACACCACTTATCCCCCGTGCGGTGATGGGTACTGCGCAAAATGCGGTAAATAACGGGGTCACGCATATTCATATTCGGCGAGGACATATCAATCTTCGCACGAAGACACTTGCTTCCGTCGGGATATTTCCCCGCTTTCATTTCACGGAAAAGCTGCAAATTTTCTTCCACGCTGCGGTTTCTATAAGGGCTTTCCTTACCCGCTTCCGTGAGCGTACCGCGCGTCGCGCTAATTTCCTCGGGGGAAAGATCGCAAACAAAGGCTTTACCGTCCGTAATTAATTTTTCCGCATACTCGTAAATGGTATCGAAGAAATCGGATGCGTACACCTCTTTCGCCCAATCGTAGCCAATCCAAGCGATATCCTTGCGGATTGCGTCGACAAACTCCGTTTTTTCCTTGGACGGATTGGTATCGTCGAAGAAAAGGTTGCACTTGCCTTCGTACTTTTTCGCCGTGCCAAAGTTGACGAGCATACTCTTGACGTGCCCGATATGCAAATAGCCGTTCGGTTCGGGCGGGAAACGAGTTTGTACTGCGGAAATCTTCCCGTTTTCGATATCGTCGTTAATAATTTGTTCTATAAAATTCGTCGCTTCAATCGTTTTCATAATCTCTCTCTTAATATTATTGCATTGAAGATTACCTTCATCAGTTGCCAACAGCTTAAAAGGGTTTTACGATAACCCCACAATCGTGCCATCGGAAAGCAAATCAATCTTTTCCGCCGCCGGATGCGCACCAAGACCGGGCATCAGCATAATCTTGCCGGCAATCGCTACGATAAACCCTGCGCCGCCCTTTAACACAATGTCACGCACCGTCACACGAAAACCCTCGGGTCTACCCAAAAGCTCGGCGTTGTCGGAAAGGGAGTATTGCGTTTTCGCAATAATCACAGGCAAATTGCCGCAACCCTTTTCCTCAATCGTCTTAATCTTTGCAAGCGCTTCTTCGGAAAAATCTACGCCGTCAGCGCCGTAAATCTTCTTCGCCACGTTCTCTATCTTTTCGCATACCCCTTCGTCAAGCTCGTAGGGATGGCAAAGCTTGGACGGAATTTCGCAAGCCTTTACGACTTCTTCCGCAAGCTCCTTGCCGCCTTCGCCCCCTTTCAAGAATACGTCGGTAAATACCGCTACCGAACCCGCTTCTTGCACCGTCTTGATAACAAAATCCGTCTCCGCTTGCGTATCCGTAAAGAAACGGTTCATCGCTACGACAACGGGTTTTTTGTACACGTTTTTCACGTTCTCAATATGCTTCAAAAGGTTGGGCATACCCTTTGCAAGCGCGTCCAAATTCTCTTCGGAAAGATTTGCTTTTTCGGC
>JAZORL010000038.1:0-10641 GCA_045656625.1 Candidatus Scatosoma sp.
CTTTTCACTAAATACTTGTCGATTTTTGCTATATATACAAAGGAGGCAGATATATGGAAAAATATTTAAAAGCTGTCAATGGTGACTTGACGTATGATGAATTACGCAGTATTTGTCAAACCGAAGTGCCTAAAGGGAATTATTACAATTATGAAAAAATTCGTTCGGTTTTGTTACGCAAATTGAATGGAGAATTGACCGATAAATATTTTCGTGATTGGTTGATTGTTGTTGTTTCGGCGGAGTAGGTTTTGCAGGAATGGAGGGGGCAGGTACGCGTTGAATGGGTTTGTATTCGGGTTTCGGCGGTATATATTCGCTCCCATCTTCATTGTAGAGTTTGCCGATGATTTCGTCCTCTTCAAAATAATGTTAAAAAATAAAAAACAAAGGGGCATGTATGCGTTGAATTCATAATTTGCGTGCGTTAAGAGTGTAGAAACAAGGCAAAACGGACAAAATGTATGGTTAAGTTTTGTAGGAGATTTAGTCGGGATAATGACTTTTTTTTAAAAACTTACAAAAAGTCTTGAAATTTTGAAAAAATCTGTTATAATGTATAATACAAATTCGCTAGGAAGTGGGGAAATGTTACATTACAAAGCTGAAGAAGAATTTCAAAGTGATGCGATGGTTGCGATAAAAACAATATGTGATTACCGCAATGAAGAGATCCACGATCATGATTTCGTTGAAATCGTCTATATCATTGAAGGTGCGAGCCGTCATATCATCAACGGAGAGGAGTTCTCCGTTAAGGCGGGTGATTTACTGTTTATCAATTATGGGTGTACACATGCATTCACATTGGAAGATAAGATTGTTGCCTACAACTTGATGATTCGGGTGGATTACTTCACCAAGAATATGATTAAAGACGACAATTTATTCTACATGCTTACGCTGACTTCGTTTGAAAAGATTCAACATGAATTAAATGATAAGAGTCCGCTTGTCTCCTTTGATTACAGTGAGCGGGACGATATTTACAGTCTTTTCAAAAACATTGAAACGGAGTTAAATGATAACGAGTTGGGTAAATCGCTAATTTTAGACTCTTACATTAACATTATTTTATGTAAAATTTTCCGTAAAATTTTAGTAAAAGACAGCGATAAAGACTTGTTGATTCCGCAGGATATTCTCGATTATATTAATGCCCATTTTAATGAAAAAATTTCCTTAAACGATTTGTCGCAAAGATGCTTTTATAATCCCGCATATTTTAGCCGTTTATTCAAAAAGGCGTTTAATATAAGCTTTACCGATTACATTATGGATATACGGTTAAAGCATTGTTGCGAATTGCTTAGAAACAGCGATTATACGATTGATAAAATTATTGAAGAGTGCGGTTTTTCAGATAGAAATACTTTTTACGAACGTTTTAAGAATAAATACGGCTGTACGCCGAGCGAATATCGTAATACTTAAAAATTGAAAATTTCTCGTTAAAAGGACTTGCTGCCGTTTGCGATGCAAACGTCGGTTTTTTTTGTATAACCGAAATAATCTCGCTTTTACGTACACGTATGTATGCCCTACGGGCATATCCTGATGTGAATAAGGGGTAAAAATTCCCTATAAGTCAAGTCAAACAGGTAAAAATTACCGATTGAATACGAAGATGGGATGTGTTAAAATATGTATAAGCGAAAAAATACTCTTTTGGAGGATATTATGAAAAAATTCATTAAAAAATCTTTACCCTGTTTATTGTTGGCGTCGGCAACGCTTTGCACGGCTTCGGCTTGCGGCGGAAACAACCCCAACAAAAACAAAGCAACGCTTTACGTGTATAGCTTCACAAGTGGGTTCGGCGATGAATGGCTGACCTCTCTTATTGCTGACTATGAAGAGAAGATGAAGGACGTAGAAATCGATGGGAAAGTCGGTATCCACATCGAACCAACGGCAGAAAAATCGGACGTGGACGGTTCGCAAATGGCAGGCAGATCGGAAACCGTATATTTCTTAGAGCAAAAGGACTACTATGATTTGGTCGCAAAGAATTACATTGCAGACATCACGGAAGCGGTTACGTCTGTCAGCCCTTATGACAATAAGACGTTGGAAAGCAAAATGTTTGAAGACCAAAAAGCTTATTTTGCACGTCAAAGCAACGGGCAAACGCGTTACTACGCATATCCCCATTACTTCACCAGTTTCGGTATCGTTTATGACGTAGAACTGTTTGACGAAAAGGGTTACTACTTTGCAGACGGGTACAGTGAAGACGCAGGGCTTGAATACATGTTCGTTCAAAGCGCCGGAGATACTAAGACGGCAGGGCCTGATGGTGAAAAAGGGAACGCGGATGACGGTTTGCCTACGACTTATCAAGAATTTTTGTGGCTTTGCGATTATATCGCGACAATCGGCAACGACAATCCCTTGATTTGGTCGGGCGAACACAGACACAGTTACCTTTCGCACTTTATCAATGCATTGGCAACCGACTACGAAGGCCTTGAACAAATGCGTTTGAATTACTCGTTTGACGGTAAAGCGACAGATCTCGGTAAAATTGTAAACGGGGCATTCGTGAAAGATGCAACGGCAACGGATATTGACGGTACAAACGGTGCTGAACTTGCGCGTCAAGCAGGTAAATACTACGCGTTGGATTTTTACAGCGATTTGTATGCGAAAAATTACATCAACAACAAGGAAACAGAGAAGACGTTGTTCAGCGGTACCTATTCGCATTTGGATGCACAAAACGATTTCCTTTCCAAGTCGGGTAAGAGAAACGCAATGTTGCTTGATGGTAGCTGGTGGCAGATGGAAGCGACGGAAACCTTTGACTACATGGGTAGCAGCAACTCGGCAAACTCTAAGCAAAATAGAAAACTTGGTTGGATGCCTTTGCCCAAGCACGAAGATAAAGTAGGCGAAAAAGCAACGATGTATGATATCATGTACCCGTTGTGCGTTATGAAAAACGGCTTGGATCCTAACGGTTGGGAATACAAGTATTCGCTTGACTTCATTCAGTTTGCAAACAGTGACGAACAACTTGCAAAATTCACGCAGATTACGGGTTGTACGAAAGCGTTGAACTACAGCTTGACGAACGATCAATACAAGGCATTGTCTTATTATGGTAAGAGCTTCTACGATCAGTACAAAAACGCGGATATTCTCTTCCCGTACCATAACAACTTGTTGTTTGCAAACAACCAGCTGACCTTCCAATCCCTCGCACCCGACGGGGTTAGCAGTCCTCTTTATAAGTCGAAGGGGTCGAACGGTATGATATTCTCTATCGAGGGGAATACGTCGGCGACGGATTACTTCAACGGGATGTACGATTACTTCAAAGAATTAACCATTTGGAAAAAAGCAAAATAAGGAAAAAATATGTCGAACGCAATCATGACAGGAACTACAAAGAAAAAAATGAGGAAAGCGGAGCGTGGAAGTAATATCTTCTACGCTGCGCTGATGGCGTTTCCCGTTCTACAGTTTTTGGTATTTTACGTCGGTGTAAATTTCAAATCCTTCGGTTACGCGTTTATGCAACAAGAAAAAATCAGCGATACGGAAATTATTTGGCGTTTTACGTTTGACAATTTTACGAACTGGTTTTCGAATTCATCCAAGCTGTCTGACTTACTTTCAACGACGGGCATGTCGCTGTTATATTACGGCGCGTCGTTGTTGGTTAGCATTCCTTTGGCTATGTTGTTTTCCTATTACATTTTCAAAAAATGTTTGGGCGCAAAGCTTTTCCGAATTTTCTTGTTTATTCCGTCTATTGTGCCGGCGGCAGCGTTCGTTCTAACGTATAAAATCGTGTTAAACGACGTTACGCCTGTGCTGTTTAACAACACAAATAGTTTGCGATTTGACGAAAATCAACTCTTTTACATACTTTTTTATAACTTGTACGTCAGTTTCGGTACTTCCGTATTGATGTATGCTAATAAAATGTTCGACATTTCCCCCGAAATTATTGAGGCAGGGCAGCTTGACGGCGCGACGGGTATTAAGGAATTTTGGTATATCGTATTGCCGTTGACTTTCTCTACACTGTCCGTATTTCTCATTACGGGCGTGGCGACGATTTTTACCAATCAGTACAATTTATTCTTATTCCAAGCCAATCCCGAATACCGTTCGCTTGGATATTATATGTACGTCCTTGCAGGGGCAACGGTCGGGCATGAGCAGGAAATTCCCAACGTTGCGGCACTGGGCATGCTTTTAACAGCGGTGGCGATTCCTTTGACTTATCTTGTGAAGTATTGCCTTGAAAAATTCGGGCCGTCGGAAGAATAAGGGGGAAGAGTCATGACAATGTCTAAATCAAATAAAACAAAATTCTCCCCGCTTACCATTACGTTGTTTGTCCTTTTGACAATCTACGTACTGTTTATGCTCCTGCTGCTTTTGTGGGTATTTTTGACGGCTTCCAAAGCCTATTACGGCGACTATTTCGATCACCCAGAACTTGGTAAAAATATCGTTGGTTTTCCTTTAAAGTTTATGCTGTTTGCGAACATTAAGGAAATCAACACAGGTTTTGCAGACGGAACGTTGATTAGCATGGCGGGCAACACCATCTTATATTCGGTAGGGTGTGCGTTGTTTAAGGTAGTTGTTACCTGTGTGGTGGCATATCTTTGCGCAAGATATAACAATTGGTTTTCGCGCCTCGTTTATACCATTGTTGTTGTCACGATGATTATTCCCATCGTAGGCAGCCAGGCCGCGGAAATCCAAATGGCAAAAGAACTTCTTTTATATGACCACATTTGGGGTATGTGGCTGATGCGTTCCAACTTCTTAGGAATGTATTTCTTGGTTTTTTATTCTGTGTTTAAGTCCATGCCCAACGGTTATTACGAGGCGGCAAAGATTGATGGTGCAAACGATTGGAAAATTATGTGTAATATCGCATTGCCCCTCGTAAAATTCACTTTCTTATCCATATTCTTGATTATCTTTATCGAATACTGGAACGACTACCTTATCCCCAATTTATATCTGCCTTCCTACAAGACGCTTTCGTTGGCATTGTATCAGCAATCGCGCGGGCAAGAATTGAAAGTCAGAAGACTGCAATACGTTCCGTACGTTATGGCAACAGTTTTGTTGGTGACTATACCCGTTATCGTGGTATTTTGCATATTCAGCGAGCGTTTGATGGGGAATTTATCCGTAGGCGGGTTAAAGGGCTAATTTCGGCAATATAGGGAGTAAACATAATGAGCAATTTGACAACCAAACAAAAACGTTCTATTTTTGTCGCAATTGCGGCGGTACTTAGCGTTGTTTGTATCTTGTTGGGCGCGTTTCAAGCCAACAATCTGCAAATCAAACAAGCTATAGGGGAAATAGCGGTCGAAATCGAACGGGAACCTTCTAAAGAGTATGCATTCGGGGACGTTTTTGAATTGCCTCAATGTACGTTCAAAAAAGACGGTGAAACGGCGAAAGGAATTGCGTCCTTGCAATATCCCGACGGTACGCAGACGGGTAAAGCGGCGGTGACGTTAAACCAAGGCGGTAATTACGTTTTACGCTATTTTGCGGAAATTAGCGAAAAGGTTTATACCAAGGAATATCCGTTCACGGTATACGGCAGATTGGCGTCTTATGCAAGTGAAAAGACGTCGATGGAATACGGTGTGTGTACGCATTTGGGCGCAAACAGCGAGGGGTTGATGGTGCGCATTGCCAACGGTGACGCGCTTACCTTTGACCACGTTTTCGACATGACGAAAATGACAATTTCCACAAAGCTGTTAGAGGGTTTTGTTGTGCCTAACGTTGCAGGCTCGGCTGATTTCACCCGTATGGTATTTACGTTTACGGACGTGGAAGATCCCTCTGTGCAGCTTGTGTATAATGGTAATTTCCACAACGATTCTAATGCGTATGGTTTGACCTATTTCACGGCGGCGGGCAATGGTCAGTTGCAAACGGGTTTGGAAAAAGCAGGCAAGCTGCACGTAGGCAGTACGCTCGGTTGTATGGTTCCTCACAGCTTTATTGCAAAAGATACGGGTTTGTATTGGGGGGCGCAAAAACCGATTGACGCGGCACCCGATGCAAAAAAATTCTGTATCAGTTACGATTATAAAACCAACCAAGCATGGGCGGGTGGTAAATTTATCTCCGATTTAGATGACAGCAACTATTACACTTCGCTGTGGTTTGGGTTCCCCAGTGGTAAGGCGAAACTTACCATCAGCGCATTGAATTATAACGACGCCACGGCAAATATGTGTTTCACAAGTATCCTCGGTATTGATCTTTCGGCAAAGAACTACGTCGATGACGAGGCCCCCGTAATTACGGTGGATAACGAGTATGAAACCATGCCAAACGCCGTCGTTGGTGGGACATATCCCGTTCCTACGGCAACCGCGCTCGACAGAGTGAGCGGTGCAAGCGACGTCAACGTTTCCGTATGGCAAAATTATGGTACGGACACGCAAAAGATGATTGATATCAAGGATGGTAAATTTGCCGTTGAGCAAGTGGGTACGTATGCCATCGTATATCAAGCGAAAGACTATGCGGGAAATCTTGCGCGTGAAGTGTTATGGGTGCGCGCATATTTAAGCAAGTATCTTCCCAAACTGGAAGTTTCTATTGAAAATATTCCTCAGGAAATCGAGGTGGGGACTTTGCAAAGCTTGCCGCAACCGACGGTGAGCGGCGGATGCGGTAAAGTGAGCGTTTCCTATTTGCTTACCAACGGCAATCAGTCGTGTGAAATAGCAGACGGGAAATTCCGTATAGAGCTTGCGGGAGATTGGCTGTTGAAATGCACGGCGGTTGATTATGTTGGGAATGTAGCGACTAAGGAATACGTCATCAAAGGGATTACCAGCGGAAAGCCTGTATTACATGAAAATCCTTTGCTTCCTATCGGTTACGTTTCGGGCGGAACATATACGTTGCCGTTGATGTATGCGTATGATTACAACAACGGTAACAAAGTGCAGAAAGTTTGCGATGTAGCGGTAACGTACGGAGAAAATACGAATATTTATCAAGCAGGAAAGACGTTCACCCCGACTGTACAAAATGATAAAGATTGTATAAAGATTGCTTATATGAGCGAGGGTGTGACGCTGTATGAGCAGGAAGTGCCCGTTCGCGTCGTCATCAGCAAAGAACGTATCCCTGGTGCAACGGAAAGATACCGTGATGCGGTGAACATGGAAAAATATTTCTATTCGATTGATGATTTGTCTATTGTCAACAATTATGAGTTGGCGGGATATCAAGGCATTAAGATTTCGGCAAACAGCGCGATGGAAACAGCAAAAGCATATTTCATCAACCCGCAAATGGCAAGTGCATTCTCGTTGGCATTTTTAACGGTGCCTGGGCAATCCAAGTTCTCGCAAATTAACGTTACGCTGACGGATAGTGAAAACAGTGAGATTTGTGCCCAAGCAAGCATTCGCAAAGCGGGCGATAAAGCGCAGATGAGTGTGGGAGATACGTCGATTGGCTTGACGATAGATTTCAACGGTGCGCAAGCGCTTCCGTTCTTGATTGGTTATGCGGACAACGCTTTCGTTGTCAATGCTTCGACGTCGGTGCATATTACGAAAACGCAAAATGGTGAAACGTTTAACGGCTTCCCTTCGGGGAAAGTATATTTTGCTATTGAAGTTTGTGACATGCAGGCGGATGATGCGATATTTATACATAAAATTTGTGACGTCAATGCAAACAATACTCGTGACAATACGGGACCGTATATTTCTACTGCGGACAGCATTATCACGACGGCAGTAAAAGACAGTGTTTACACGGTACAAAAGACAATTGTTTGCGACGTGTTAAGCCCCAACGTAAAAGCCCATCTTACCGTCATTGCGCCCAACGGTACGCCCGCGTGCAGCACGGACGGGATTACGCTTGAAAACGTGGACGCGACCAGAGATTATCAAATTTCACTTTCCGAGTACGGGCAATATAGTATCAGCGTGATTGCGCAGGAAGATTCCGCGTGGAAATTCTCCACCAAATCCTATCTGGAATACTCACTGGCGGTCGTTGATGGTGAAAAGCCGACGTTGACGTTCAAGGGCGAGTTCCAAACGGAATTGGCGGTAGGGGAAGTGTTGACTATTCCCAAATACACGGTTTCGGACAATTTCACTAAGGCGGAAAATATTAACGTGATAAGGATGGTCATTAACCCTAAAGGAATGCCCATTTATATCAACGATGATTCTAGTGCGCTTAAGTGTGAATATACAGGGGTTTATCAAATTTATTTCTACGTATACGATGAAATGGGCAACTTGACCCTTTTTCAAACGAGCGTAACGGTAAAATAAGGAGATGTGTATGAAGAGATTGAAAAAAATTACAGCAATTTTTATCTGTCTGATTTCTGCCTTCTCTTGTTTTGCTTGTAAAGCGGAAGAGGAAACGGCGGTAATCACGAAGGACAGCTCCATCCATTACGTAGAGAATATGTTACATAAAATTAACGTAACGGAAAGAAATGTTCCTTTCGTTGTAAATGGGGAAACGAATTATAAAATTTACGTGGACAATAGCAATGAGACGCTAAACGGTGCCATCAACAAATCGGCAAGTTTTGTTTACGAACAGGTGTTAAATGCGACGGGGGGCGAGTTGTCCATTTCCCATGAAAAACCGCAAGGCTTGACTGAACAGACGTACGCCATTATTTATGGTCACCGTGAACTTTTCACGCAGTTTGGTTTGTCTATGCCGACGGAAGATATAGGTACGTCGGGGTATTATATCAAAACGAAGGGCAACGTGGTCTTTATCGAAGCAAACGGCGGTGACGGTTACCGCATGGGCGGTCTTGCCTTTTTACGTGCGGTGCTTGATTACGATATGCTCAGCGAAGACTGCATCTATTACGGAAAAGACGGGAAGACAATGCCCGAAATCGACATTATTGAAAGACCGGATTTTGATTATAGACAGATTTCTAACTTGCACACAACGGCGGAAACATACGGTATGGGGATGCACTCGCACACCGATATTTGGATTCCTGTCAATGGTTGGGATATGCACAATACGTTGTACTACGTTCCTGTAGAAACGTTTGGCGAAGCGCATCCCGATTGGTACAGAGCGGATAAATTGCAGGTATGTTATACTGCACACGGTAAAAAGACGGAATACCAAGCATTGTTAAAGGAAGTATTTTCTGTTATCAGAACGCGCATGGAAGAATGTCCTACGCTGGAAAACATTTCCTTTACGGCGATGGATGGTACGGGCCAAGATACCTGTACCTGCGATACTTGTTTAGAGTATAAAAATTTGTACGGTACTCCTTCGGCAACCTGCATTTACTTCATGAACGATTTGAATAGAATGGTGCAGGCATACATTGCGGAAACGGATCCAGGCAGAATTTTGAATTTAACCTTCTTTGCATACCATGACGCAGAACCTGCCCCCGTGGAAAGAGTAAAGTTCACGGATGCGAGCGGTAACGTAATTTGGGGCGACCCGATTAAAGACGAAAACGGCAATTATATTCCCTTAAAGTGTTATGCAAGAAATGAAGAGGGGCAATTTATAAAAGACAAAAATGGTAATTACGTATACGAAGTAGACGAAAACGGCAATTACGTATATCTGCTGTGTGATAAAAACGTTTCGCCTTGGCTTGCGCCCATTTACTCGAAATTTACTTCTTCTTTCTATGAGGAGAGAAATAAGACGTATGCGCAAAACGTGGCACTTTGGTATACGGTCAGCAACAACGTTTACGTGTGGATTTACGGTACAAACTTCTGTTATTACCTCTACCCTTATAATTCGTGGAGCAGTGTAGTAGAAACGTATCGTTATTTGAAAGAATGCGGTGTAACGTATGCTTGGAACCAAGCACAGGAACGTAACGAATCAACGGCATTTGCGCATTTGAAAGACTATATCGACAGTAAATTCATGCTGAACGTGAATGCGGATTATAATGAAGTAATCAACAACTATTTCCAAAGATATTATTTGGATGCAGCACCTTATATGCAGGGTATGTTCTTGCTTGAACAAGCGCAAAGCGCGTATTTAGAAAAGACTGTTCCAACGATTTCCGGCGGCATTTACGATGAAATCGGCGATGCAAAATATTGGCCGAAACAACTGCTTGAAGAGATGTTGAGTATGGTCGAAAATGCCTACAAGGCAGTGGAAAAATACAAAACGAGCGATCCAAAGCTGTATGAAAATCTGGTTAGAAGAATCAAGCAGGAAAGCATTTTCCCTCGTTACGTACTTTGTATGTATTATGACGAATATTACCCTAATATTCGTCAGATGCGTGAGGAATTCCGTGAGGATTGGAATGCGTTAGGGTTCTCCATCTATCGTGAGACGGGCGGCGATATGCAATCGGTATTCACCAACGACTGGGGGTTATAAGGAGGTTATATGAGAGATTATTTAGAACCTATGTTAACGGTTTGCAGATGGGAAGATGATTGTGACGTAATTACTTTGTCGATAGGCACTTCAAACGACAATAATTACAGTGATATGGAAGATTGGGGATTTTAAGCGGAGGAAACAAAAATGAAGAAGATTTCTGTAAAAAGAATTTTATTATCTGTATTCATGGCTGTATTTATGCTTGCAACGATTGCGGGTGTAGTGATTTCCTCACCA
>JAZORL010000039.1:0-16362 GCA_045656625.1 Candidatus Scatosoma sp.
AACAGCTATCGGATGATCAATAGGAATCCCCGGACTCAAAACAAGTCCGTCACAACGCCCCACAATACCGCTCAACTCCTCACTTTCAACTCTTTTCGCGCCTTTCTCCACTAACGTTGACAATGCCTGTTCTATACGAGCATTAGAAATATCGTCATAAACGTAGACGAGCGCTTTTTTCGCAAGCAAAAACTCCGTCGCTTCGCAACCTGATTTAGATAACCCCAACACCAAAAACGTTTGATTTTTTAAATACATATTACTCCCTTATAGCGCAAACGCAATACAAACCACACCCAATAATGCGGTAATCGAAAAATACGCATAAGAAATACGACTTTCCGAGTAGCCTTTTTTTTGAAAATGATGATGCGCCGGTGCCATTAAAAATATCCGTTTCCCGCCCGTCGCTTTATAATATATTACCTGCGCCACAACAGATATTACAGAAAAAACAAAACATCCCCCTATTATCGGCAAATATAACGCATTTTCACTAAAAATTGCAATTGCCCCAGCAAAACCACCAAGCGCCAATGAACCAGTATCCCCCATAAAAACACTTGCAGGCGGCGTATTAAAAAGCAAGTACGCCATCAACGCACCAACCAACGCAAAAGATATCGTACCTAAGTTCCCATGGCTTTGCATGATTGTCAACACTCCAAAAGATAGAAAAAACGGCACGCCAACTCCTGCCGCCAGCCCGTCTAAACCGTCCGTTAAATTCACCGCATTCACGATTGCAACAAAAATAAACGCGGACATGGGTATAACAAACCAGCCCATCCCCCAGCTTCTATCCGCAAAAGGTACGTGCCAGTTTATCAAACCGCTGCGATAGCAATAGATTCCCGAAAAAAACGCTATCGCGGCTTGAAAGAGAAATTTTTGCCACGCTCGAAGCCCCAAATTTTCACGATGTTTTTTCTTAAGAAAGTCATCCAACAATCCCACAATCATATAAGAGATCCCTATCACATAGGTAATGATAAGCGTTCTATCCAATTCTTGAATAAAGAGCGCGGAAGAAATAACAGCAGCGAAAATAAAGGCGAGCCCACCCATAGTGGGTGTGCCGCCCTTTGATTTATGTTCTTCCACGTAAACAAGTATATTTTGCCCCGCTTTCATTTTTCGTAAAATGGGGATTAAAATAAGTAAAAACACAAAGGATAATGCAAACGCCGTGACGGCGCAAAAGAGATTTTGCTTCATGGTCCGCCTTAAGAGCTCAGCGAAGCTCTTTTTCTTTCTTTTTCAATAAATTGATAGTAATATCATTATCCTTGAATGGGTATTTTATACCCATAATTTCCTGATAATCTTCCGCCCCTTTACCCGCAATAAGGACTACGTCTTCTCCCTTTGAAAAATCCAAGGCATAGTCAATTGCCGTTTCCCGATCGGGCACAACAACGTAACGAGAAGAAAAACGTCTATGTCCTCTTTCGATGTCCGCAATTATATCCAGCGGATCTTCATAGCGTGGATTATCCGACGTTAAAATACTAAAATCCGCATACTTTGCCGCAATTTCCCCCATAATCGCTCGTTTACTCTTATCGCGGTTTCCACCACAACCAAACAAGCAAAGCACCCTGCCATTGCAATATCTTTTCAACGTTTCCAATGAATTTTTTAGCGCGTCGGGTGTATGAGCAAAATCCACGTACACTTTTACGTCACGATGCGCACCCACGTATTCCAATCGTCCTGAAACCCTTTCCAGCCCCATCAAACCACGTGCAATCGCCGACATAGAAACACCCAGCTCCATTGCACACGTAGCCGCTGCAAGTGCATTATAAACGTTATGCCGACCAAGAATAGAAAGAGAAATTCTACAAAGCCTATCGCTAAGATTGAGCATACATTCCGTTCCGTCCGCCCCTTCCGCCGTAATAATAGCAAAAGAATCAGCAGGACTATTTAAGCCATAATAAAATGTTTTTCCTTGGCCTTGCTTTTCTCGCAATTTGCCAATTTCACGCCCACATTCATCGTCACCATTTAGAATTGCCACGCAATCTCCATATTCTTGAAAGAGCCGTTCTTTTGCCTCTTTATATGCTTGCATATTTTTGAAAAAATCCAAATGATCCTGCGTAAGATTTGTAAAAATACAGGCAGTAAATTCTATCCCCGCCGTTTTTTTGTAATACAAAGCATGGGCAGAAACTTCCATCACAACGTATTCCACTCCCTTTGCTCGCATTTCGGCAAAAGTTTTATGTAAATCAATAGGATCGGGGGTCGTCAATACTGACGGATAATGCTCTCCGCAATATCTTACCCCCAACGTACCAATTATCCCCACTCTTTTTCCTTCTTGCTCCAAAATTGAGGATAACATATACGAGGTCGTCGTTTTGCCATTTGTGCCCGTAATAGCAATAATTTTCATACTTTTTGCAGGCTCGCCGTAAAACTTCGATGCCACCTGACCTAACGCAACTCGGGAATCGGGCACGAGGATTTGCGGTACGGATACCTGTAAACGTTTTTCCACAATTATAGCAATCGCGCCATTTTGAATTGCCTCTATCGCTTTCACGTGCGAATCTGTTTTTTCCCCTTTCAAACACACAAAAAGTCCGCTTTCTACTCGTTTTCGACTATCTACTTGTATAGTGTGTACTTCCCTTTCAATTTCCTTATCATTAAAGCAAATTTCGCCGTTTATTTCTTTAATAAGTTCCGTTAATCGCATACCATTTCCCCTTCCTTTCTTCTATATAGTTTATCTTATTCGCCTGTCCTTGGTTGTATGTTTTTTAACGAAATAATTCCCTCAAAAATTTCGCGAGCGCACGGCGCGGCAACAACGCTGCCATAATACGCACCCTGCGGCTCTTTCACAATAACCAATGCCAAATATTGCGGTTTATCCGCAGGGAAAAATCCCACAAACGATGAAACGTACTTCCCTACCGCGATTTTGCCATTCTCAAAGGTTTGCGCCGTACCTGTTTTACCCGCTATTTTATAGCCCTCTATATACGCCTTTTTACCGCTGCCGTCCTTTACTACTCCTTCAAGCATTTTAGCCAAGGTCTTTGACGCCTCTTCGCTAATCGTGCGATTTTGCAACATTTTTTTATTTTGCTGCAAAATATACCCATCTTCCGCATAAATCCGCTTCACCAAATGGGGCGTATAGTAATATCCACCATTGACCGCTGCTGCCGTCGCACAAGCAAGCTGTATCCCCGAAACTGCAATCGTTTGCCCAAACCCAATCCGCGCTAAATCGCAATTCCGCACCGCTTCCTGGGGCATTAAGAGTCCGTACGCCTCGCCCCCATAATCAATCCCCGTTCGCGCGCCAAAACCAAAGGCAGATAAATACTCGTAAAAAGTCTCTTTACCAAGCGATAAAGCAATATCCGTAAAACACGGATTACAGCTATTATTCAAAGCCTCTGCAAGCGTTTGATTGCTATGTTTGCCATTCGCGTGATTACTCCAACACTTGACTTTCGTCCCGTCCACTGCGCGAGTACGTGAGCTATTAAATACGTAACGAGGCGAAAAAGCTTTTGGATTGCCTTGCAAATTCTCTTCTATATTGATTGCTGACGTAATAATCTTGAAGGTAGAACCCGGCTCGTAAATATCGCACACCAAACCGTTTCGCGTGAGCTTATTCAAAAGCTCCATATCATTTCTCGGCACTTCATTTAAGCTATACGAGGGATAGTTTGCAAGCGCAAGCACCTCAAAAGAATTTACGTCTAAAACAATACACTCCGCCGAAACGGGGTTATATTGCGCGGCAGTCTTTTCCAACGCCGACTCGGCAATTTCCTGTATCCCATAATCGATGGTAAGCTGCACGTTATAGCCGTTTTGAGCAGGCAAGTACGCAGCAACGCTGTTTTTCAGTTCAATCCCAACCAAGTCGGTTTCGTATAAAAGCTCGCCGTTTTCGCCCAATAAATACTTATCGTAATATTTTTCAAGCCCCGTCGTACCGATATTATCTGTGGACGTAAAGCCAAGCACTTGGCAAAGCGCATCGTCTTTGGGATAATAGCGAAGATTATCCCGCGAATAATAAATCCCATCCAAGGATAGCTGGGACAATTTTTCAATTTTTGCTTTATCCACTTTTTTGGCAATCGTGACTTCTGAGGCTTTTTTCTTTGCAAGTTTTTCATAAAGCTGCGTACGATCTATTTCCAAAATCTCCGCAAGAATCGTTGCTGTTTTTTCTTTATCCGTAAGCGCATTTGAACGCGCAAAAACGGTGTAAGCCGTCCTATTGTCCGCCAAAACTATCCCATTTCTATCCGTAATCTGCCCACGTTCCGCCACAATTGGGATTTCTCTCGTCCATTGATCGAGTGCGCGATAGCCAAGCTCTTCACTCCATAACACCTGCACGTAGAAAAATCTCACGCACAAAAAGCAAAAAAGAAAGGTTACCGCCAAAACAATGGCAAATAACCTCTTTCGTAAAATCGTCACCGAATATTCATTATTTAATTTTTTGATAAGCCTTTACTCCTATTCTTTTTACCCAACCTGCACCATTCCATGCGATTCCGCATATTGACGAATGCTTTCTTCCGACTGCGCGATCTCAATTCTTCGTTGAATTTCTTCGTTTCTTTCCATGAGTTCTTCTCTTTGCTTCTCTAAATTCTTAATGCGCATGGACTTATTTTCAATCCATTTCGTATTAAGACAAATCATCGTAAGCATCGCAATCACAATCATTGTGAAAACTGCCATCACAACCTTTGCAAGGGGCGTGAGCGAATATTGCGCTTCTACCGCAACCGATTCCTTTCTTTCAAATACGGGCGCAACGATGGGAGCTACTCGAACCGCTTGCTCACGAATTAACTCAAATTTATCCGCCGTAAATACGGGAGCCGTCACTCTTTCGTGAACAAACTCCGTCACTTGGGGCGCTTGTTCCATAACGGGCGTTTCGTTTACCATAGGCGCTACGACGTTGGATACCGTAGGAGCAACGTAATTTTGCTCGGAAAACTGATCGTTTTCCGCACTCAACAACTTACGATAACGTTCATTAATTTGTGCGTTATGCTGTTGCGCTTCTTGCGTGTTAACCGACGTTTGCAACGTTCTTTCAAGCAATTGTTCCATCTTCGCTCCTCCGTATCTCCGTTTTTCCCAAGTTTCCCTTTATCTTATCAAGCGCGGATTAAATTTTCTCCGCAATTCTGAGTTTTGCACATTTACTTCTCGAATTATACGCAAGTTCCTCTTCCGTCGCCGTAATCGGCTTGCGCGTAATTACTTTTAATTCGGGCTTCTTTCCGCATACACATACGGGAAAGTTCCCAGGACAGGTGCAAGGATTTTCCAGTTCCCTAAACGCTTCTTTCACGATTCTATCTTCCAATGAGTGGAAGGTGAGTATTGCAATGCGACCGCCCTTTTTCAATCTTCTCGAAAGATTGATGACCAATTCATACAAACCGTCAAGCTCGCCGTTTACCTCGATTCTCAAAGCCTGAAAGCTCTTTCTTTCGCAAGGCGCACCGAAACGAAATTTTGCAGGAATACTGTTTTTAATAATTTCCGCAAATTCTCCAGACGTCTTAATCGGTTGTTTTTCTCTAAATTTTACAACGTTTCTTGCAATTTGCTTTGCAAACGTTTCTTCACCATACGTTTTTAAAATTCGAGCAATATCCGCTTCCGAATAAGTATTTAATACGATTTCCGCCGTAAGATATGCAGACGTGTTCATTCGCATATCCAAGGGCGCATCCTTTGCTCTATAAGTAAATCCTCTATCTTCATCGTCGATTTGATGCGAGGATACGCCAAAATCCAAAAGCGCCCCATCAATCTCATCAACACCGGCTTGCGCAAAAACTTCCGCAAAATCCTTATAGTTCGATTTATAAATTTCAAATCTACCTTCAAAGGGACTCAACCGAGCGCTCGCTGCCGCAATTGCCTCATCGTCAAGGTCCGTTGCAATCAATCGACCGTTAGGCGCAGTCCTTTTTAATATCTCGTAGGAATGTCCGCCACCGCCGACTGTGCCGTCGAAATAAATTCCCCCGTCCTTCAACGCAAGGCCTTCCATACATTCTTCCGGCATAACGGGTTTGTGCGAAAATTCCAACATAGTTTATATCCCCAATTTTTTGAGTTCGGTGTCGAAGTCGACCCCTTCAATGTATTCGTAATATCTTTCAGCCGCCCAAATCTCTAAACGGTTTCCGCGACCGATTGTTATGATCTCTTTCTTAATCCCTGCAATTCGTTTAAGAATCGGGGGCAAGACCACTCTCCCCTGTGCGTCTTCTTCCGCAGAAAAAATCGAACTAAAGAACATCGTTGCCGCTTGGCTCGATTCAGAAATCGCATCGTCGGAAATCGCCGCTACCGTTTCATCGAGTTGCTCGTCCGCCATCACGCAAATGCAACGATTCATCCCTCTAAAAAAGCTGTACGATTTTTCGCCGTTTTCCCCTACGAGTTCCTTTTTGAACTTCGAAGGAATACGCAAGCGATTTTTGTCGTCAAGTTGATGCTCGAACATGCCTTTGAACATTACGTTTCCTCCTTCTCAAAAATCCACCCTGCGCAAGGGTAAAGTATTATTGACATTATTATACAACCACTTGTGACCACTTGTCAATAGTTTTTTGATATTTTTTTGAAAAAAAATGAAAATTTTTTACTTTTTTAACCACATGAACCCCTTTTATTTCCTAATGTTTACGAACATTTGTTCGAAAACGTGTTGATTGTGCTTTTTTTGCGCTCCCAAGAAAAATATTTGATTGTCTTTCCTATCAATTATAAGGCATTCCGAATCGACGTCAAGACCCCGATTTTGATGTAAATTTTGTTTATTTTGCGCCTGCAATACTCCATTTTGCAGTACAATAGTCGCCCCATCTTCATCAAGAGATTGCGTTGGGGTTTTTAGTGGTCGCTCATCCCTACTTATATCATTTTTTTGCGATATTTTATCAAAGAGCAAACGAACGCGCCTTGCGATCCCCTCATTCCCATCATAAACGGGGCAAGTGTAAAATTCCTTGATTCTTTCTCTCGAATATACATAATGGGTACAACCAAGCACAACAGAGGTCGCTTTTTCATGTGGCAAATATGGCGCAAGATCAAAGTCGCCCCGTCCTATATTCTCTTCTATCACCCCCGCAAGTCCTTCACACGCGACTGCTTTTATCGAGCAATGCGCATATAAGCGCCGCGCCTTATCGCATAGCCGCTGAAACCGCATACTCTCACACGTCGCACGCGTTGCTAAAACAAGCACGTCTCCCCCACGCCTTGCGGCGGGCATAATTGCCGGTTCTGCCCCAACAATGGGATAGGCAAAACGCGCGCGCAAATCCTCGGCGCAAACGGCAGTCGCCGTATTACATGCAAGCACCGCTATTCGTAAATCAAGCTCGTCAAGTTCTTGAAAGACCGCATGGACGTTTTTTTGTATTTCTCCCGTTGGTAGATTGCCGTACGGTGCATGATTGTTATCACCGTAATATAGAAATACCTGTTTTTGAAAAAGCGGCAAAGTATCCGCTAAAACTGTCAAGCCACCAATACCGCTGTCAAAAAACAGTATTCCATCCGTGGGTATTTTCATTTCCGCCTCGAAAAGATAGATTTTTTTTGAAAAATTTCTTGTTTTTCGTGTTTTTGCAGTGAAAAACAGTTTACAATCCTATAAATTTATGTTAAAATAGACTACGCAATTTGAAATTAACATTGGAACAAAAAAGGAGAACATTATGCCTAATATTAAATCCGCTAAAAAAAGAGTTTTGGTTATTGATAAGAAAACCATGAGAAACAAAGCAATCAAATCCGCGTTGAAAACGCAGGTAAAGAAATTCCTTGCTGCTGTTGAAGCAAACGACAAGGAAGTAGCTACGAAGCTTTTCCCTGAAACCGTTTCCGCGATTGACGCTGCTGTTACGAAGGGTGTTATCCATAAGAACAACGCAAACAATAGAAAAGCAAAACTCGCTAAAAAGCTTGCTGCTTTGAACTAATCCTTTTTATAATACATTGTTTATATTATAAATATGAGGGTCTGCCAATCGGTAGACCCCTTTTTTCGTTGTGTTTTCACAGCCCAACAATACGCCTTCTCCCTCGCGCGGTATAGACGTATCCTTTTTTTATTGTTTATAAAAAATATTTTATAATATCTATATGAAATAGTTGACATACGTTTATTATTATTTTATAATAATACCACGAAAAGTTTATTTTAACTAAACTTTTCGTTTATTTTTAACAAACTTTTTCTGAAATAGGTAAAACCAAGTAAAAAGTTTACTTTTACTAAACTTTTTGCGCAAAAAACGTATTTTGGGTGGTAAATATGAATTTAGGCAAAAAAATTAGACAAATGCGAAACCAAAAAGGTCTTACGCAGGAAGAGCTTGCCGATCGATGTGAATTGACCAAAGGTTATATATCGCAGCTTGAAAACAACTTAAACAGTCCTTCCATTGCAACGTTGACGGATATTTTGGCTGCGCTTGGAAGCAATCTTTCGGAATTTTTCCGCGAGGAAACCGCTGAAAAGGTCGTCTTTTCCAAAAATGAGTTCATTGAGAAAGACTCCGATGGCGTACTTTGGAATTGGCTGATTCCTAATGCGCAAAAAAATATGATGGAGCCTGTACTTGTAGAGCTTTCCGAAGGCGCGGAAACTGTAGCCGACGTCCCCCATGAAGGCGAAGAATTCGGCTACGTGTTAGAAGGGAAAATCGTAATTGCGTTAGGAAACACCCACCACACCTGTAAAAAAGGCGAAGCTTTTTATTACGCGGCGAGCAAGCCACATCTTATTATTAATAAAAGCAAGGGTAAGGCAAGATTCTTGTGGATTTCCACACCGCCGAATTTTTAATTCATACGCACGCGTGCGCATGCGCGCATAATATTATATTGTACACAAAAGATTTTTTCGGGAGAATAAATTATGGAAACGAAAACGGAAAAGAAAAACAATCGCATCATTGAAGTCGTAAACGTAAGCAAGGAGTTCGACGGCGTGAGCGTTGTTGAAAATATTAATTTTTATGTTCGAAAAGGCGAATTTGTCACCTTCCTTGGCCCGTCAGGTTGCGGAAAAACAACTACGCTTCGTATGATTGCTGGTTTTGAAATGCCCACGAGCGGTCAAATTCTTTTAAACGGCGAAGACATCAGCGCTTTGCCGCCGAATAAGCGCCCCGTTAATACGGTCTTTCAAAAGTATGCCCTTTTCCCCCACTTAAACGTTTTCGAAAACGTTGCGTTTGGCTTAAAACTCAAACGTATTGAAACAACGTACGTAGATAAAAACGGCAATGAAAAAATTAAATACAAAAAACTCCCGAAGGTTATCATTGCGGAAAAAGTAAAAAAAGCTTTGGAAATCGTTGACCTTGCCGGCTTCGAAAAGCGCAGCATCTCCACCCTTTCGGGCGGACAACAGCAACGTATCGCTATTGCACGTGCTATCGTCAACGAACCTGAAATTTTGCTTTTGGACGAACCTCTCGGCGCTTTGGACTTAAAGATGCGTAAGGAAATGCAGCTGGAACTCAAAGCAATGCACAAACGCCTTGGGATCACCTTTATTTACGTCACCCACGACCAAGAAGAAGCACTTACCATGTCCGATACCATCGTCGTTATGTCCGACGGTACAATTCAACAAATCGGCACGCCCGAATCTATCTATAACGAACCGCAAAACACGTTTGTTGCCGACTTTATCGGTGAAAGCAATATTTTTAGCGGCGTAATGCCGAAAGACGGACAAGTTCGTTTCTGCGGAAAGGCGTTCAAATGCTTGGATAGCGGTTTTGAAAAGGACGAACCCGTAGACGTGGTTGTACGCCCCGAAGACGTACAAATTACGTCCGTAGAAGATGGCGTACTGAAAGGTAAAGTTACGTCCGTTATTTTCAAGGGAATGCATTACCAAATCCTTGTACAATGCGGCCGTTATGAAATCGAAATCCAAAGCACCACCACCCCTTGCGTTGGGGAAACGGTTGGTTTGAACGTTGCTCCCGACGGCATTCACGTAATGAAAAAGAAATTCAAGGTGAATAAATTTACGGGCGTGATTACCAAGCACAACACAGTCGAATTTGGCGACGGCGAGTTCGAATGCGACGTCACACAGCTTTATCCTGGAAGTCACTTGGATGAAGAAGGCTATTTGATTACGGCAAAAGGCGAAAAGCTCGATTTAACGGATACGGAAGTCAATGTAGAAGTCGGCTTGCATGATATCACGATGAGCGACAATTTAGAAGAAGGCGGCGCGCAAGGGCATATCATCTCCCTTATTTATAAGAGCGAATATTATCGTTATATTATCCGTACGGAAAATGAGGAAGATTACGTACTCGCCTGCGAAGACTTATGGAATGAAAACGACCTTGTCAGCTTGATTATCCCGAAAGATAAGATTAAGCTCACCTTGAAGGTTGCGGAGGGCGGAAAGAAATGACAAAGAAAAAAGCTCCGCCCCGTTTTTCGCGAAAGTTACTTGCGATCCCGTACGGGTTGTTCTTGGGGATATTCGTTGTAATCCCCTTACTGATTATTATCTATTACGCATTCACCAATGATGAAGGACGTTTTACAACGGAATATGTAAAAGTGTTCTTTAATGAAGACGGAAAAGGATTTTGGGCATTTTTTAAATCGTATAACTTTAAGACGATTATGCAAAGCCTTTTCATTTCCGTTATGAGCACAATCGTATGTCTTTTAATTGCATACCCAGTCGCCTACATAATCGCAAAATCCAAGCTGAAAAATAAATCGGCTCTCTTATTGCTTTTCATCGTTCCGATGTGGGTAAACTTCGTGCTCCGTATTAACGCCTTGAAGGAGCTGTTGGTTTGGATTGGCATTTTCAATAAATCAAACGGTTGGAATATTTTTAACACCATTTTGGGTATGGTATACGATTTCCTGCCCTTTATGATTTTGCCCATTTATACAACCATTATTAAAATTGACAATAGTTATTTAGAAGCGGCGCGTGATCTTGGCGCTACGGGCGCAAGAGCCTTTGTCAAAATCACTCTTCCCCTCTCTAAGGCAGGGATTATGAGCGGCGTTTCGATGGTGTTCTTACCCTCAATGACCAACTACGTCGTTTCCAACTATCTCACCTTCCGCAACGTAAAAATCATCGGGAAATTGATTGACGACTATTTCACGGGCGATTTGTGGCACGACGGTTCGTTTATCGCGCTTGTTTTATTAACGTTTATGTTCCTTGTCACGTGGTTGACCGGCGGTTTTAAGGCAAGCGAACAAAATGATACGAGAGGTGCTTCGTTATGGTAAAATGTAAAAGCATATTAAAATGGTTTTTCATTGCTTTAGTGCTTCTCTTTATCTATTTCCCTATCATTTTCTTGACAATCAACAGCTTTAACGAAAGCAATATGATTCAAAGCGGTTGGAAGGGATTTAGCCTTAAACACTACAAGTATTTCTTTGATTTAGACAACGAACCTTTACGCGTAGTACTGCAAACGCTCGCACTTGCGTTTGTGGTTGCTACTTTGTCCACCCTCTTGGGAACGGTGGGCGCGATTGGACTCTTTTACTCGAAAAAACGTGTCAATCGTACTCTTTCCGCCATCAATCAAATTCCCGTCATCAATGCCGAAGTTGTCACTGCGATTTCCTTCGCGCTTTTTGTGTCCTTCTTTGGATTTGATAAAAACACCTTCCTGCCGCTGATTATTGGGCAAATGATTATTTGTACCCCTTTTGTGGTACTTTCCATTATCCCCAAGCTTAAACAAATGGACAACAATCTCTACGAAGCAGCGTTGGACCTTGGAGCATCTCCCACGAAAGCGCTCTTTTCCGTTATCATTCCGCAGATTTTGCCTGGTATTATCGCAGGTTTCTTGCTTTCCGTCACGTTATCTCTTGACGACTACGTGGTGGCGGCTTATACAAAACCTGATTCCTTCAAAACAATCAGCACGCACATCTACGGCTTAGATAAAAATAATATTGTCGGTCCGCAAATTAAAGCCGCTTATTGGGCTTTTACTGCAATCGTATTCTTAATTATCGTTATTTCGGTCGTTGCTGTAAACGTTTACGCAACACACAAAGCAAGGAGTAAAAAGAAATGAGGAAAGCTTTATTAAAAACTATCACTCTTTGCCTTTGCGTATCTTCCATTGTCTTGACCGCTTTTCCTGGCTGTTCTTCCAAAATGACGCTTGGCGGAAACAAAGAGAACGTATTACGCGTAGCAAGCTGGGACGAATATATCGATATGGGCGGTGACGTTTACGATGGCAACGATCCCGATTTGAAAGCATTCAGAGAGTTCTACTACGACTTATTTGCCATAGATTTAACCCAAAGCCGTCCTCTCTACAAGGAATTTGAAGATTGGTATGCCGAACAATACGGAAAAGATATCGAAGTCGAATACGTTGCCTTACAAGACAACGAAACCATGTACAATAAAATCAAGATGGGCGATTCCTACGATTTGCTTTGTCCGTCGGAATATATGGCAATGAAATTAAAGGCGGAAGATCGCTTAATCCCCTTTGACGATACGTTTTATGCTGCAAAAACAGAGCAAAATCATAATTATTACGCAGAAAACGAGTCTATCTATACCAAAGAAATCTTTGCTCAATCCGAGCTTACAGGCTATATTGCAGGCTATATGTGGGGAACAACCGGTTTTGTCTTTAACCCCGAGGAAATCGGCGATTCGCCCGAAGACGCAAGAGAAATTATGAGCAGTTGGGACTGCTTAAAGAACAAGGAATGCAGCCGAAAAATCACCGCAAAAGACAACGTGCGAGATTCTTACTTTATGGGACTTGGCATGTACTACGAAGACGAGCTTCTTGATTTACAAGCCAATGAGCCCAAGAAATACAAAGAAGTCCTCTCCGAATGGATGAACGATACTTCCGTTGATACGATGAGCGGCGTCAAAAAAGAACTCATTAAAGCCCGCAAAAACCTTTACGGCTTGGAAACAGACGAAGGCAAAACGGATATGATTATGGGCAGACTCGACGCCTCCTATCAATGGAGCGGCGACGCCGTATTCATTCTCGATGAAGCGGAAAAAGAATCAGATTTGCTGCTCGAATACAGCATCCCTAAAGCCGCATCCAATCTTTGGTTTGACGGTTGGGTAATGATGGAAGGCGCCAAAAAAGATATCGCGCAAGCCTTCGTCAATTTCCTTTCCATGCCCCAAAACGTAATCCGTAATATGTATTATATCGGTTATACAAGCTGTATGGCAGGCGCGGACGTCTACGACTATGTAAAATTTACTTACGCTGAAGAGGAAAACGCTCCCGATACAACCTCTTATGATTTATCCTATTTCTTTGGGCAAGGAAAAACGTTGACCACCTCTATCGAACAAACGCGCCGTCAACTCTTCGCACAGTACCCCGACTCCATTACGAAAGAGCGCCTCGTCGTTATGAAATACTTTGATAAAAAGACGAACGAACGTGCCAACCGTATGTGGAACAACATTAAATAATTCAATAAAAACCGCACCGAAATTGGCGCGGTTTTTTCTTATCTATGCGACGCATAGGTATTATACTTGACATACTACCCTTATTTTTAGGCGTTTTACCTCTTGTTATGTGTGACATAGGTATTATATCTGACATACTACCTATAAAAACAGCTCGGTGTTTAAAAATACCGAGCTGTTTGCTATTATTGTTTTACTTTGTATTTCTTAGATACGATTACGTTGATTCTATTGGGAACAACTTCAATATGTAAACCACCATTAGGCCCCTTCTCACCGTCAATCGTCCAAATTATATCGTCGTTCACACTCACGTCAAAGCTTGAACCTTCCATATGCATAATATGCTTACTCTTTGCACCGAATCCAAACAAGAAAAGCTTTGCAACGCTCAAAAGCGCCGCCATTTTTCTAAAAAAGTTCGCCTTCGTTCTACCACGCACGATTGCCACTTCGATTTTGCCGTCCTGCAAAGACGCGTGCTTGTTTGTATTAAACCCTGACACATAACGACCGTTCATAAAAGCGACGAGCGTGCAATCATCATAATGCACTTGGGTATTGCAATCGTTACAGTCGATTTTGAACTCTTTGAAATGTAAATTGCGTTTAATCCCATCCAAACCGTATGCAAGCTTGCCTAAATGGTTCTTTTGGCTTTGCGACGTGGAATAAGAGGTATCCGTGAAGATTCCGGCAGCAACAACGTATAATGAATAACGATCGTTTGCCTTCATACAATCAAGCGTTTCTACCCTACCTTCTTGAATAACCTTCAAAGCCTTTTTAATCTTTTTCGGGATCTTTAAAGAGTGCGCAATATCGTTAACCGTACCACTGGGGATGTAGCCAAGCGCGGGCGTATTCTCTAAATCAGCAAGACCTTGCACTACTTCATTAAATGAACCGTCACCGCCCGAAAAAATAATCGCATCGTACTGACCAACCGCATCACGTGCGAATTTGGACATATCACCAGGGCCTTGCGTAGCCATAACGTCTACCGTTTCATAACTTTTCCCAAGCTCTGATTTGATATAGTCCAACTTCTTGCTAATTTTTCCTTTTCCGCTTACGGGATTATATATAAAAATGCACTTCATAACTTATCCTTTTGTATTAAAATAATGATTTATTAATTTTTATCTATTTTACAACACCAAGTTTTTGATAAAGCGACGTCCGATCTTTCTCCGAATACGTCCAAACCTTCCATAAAACAAATACTCCAACGACAATGCTCACAATCAGCATTGTAAGCACCGTTCCCATGTCAAAAACAGCACCCGTACCCATTTCATCGAATAATAAACCGCAAAAATTATAAATTCCGTGAATCGCTGCACAACACAATATGTTTTGTGTTTTTATCAAACAAAAGGCAAACAATCCACCCGTTAAGCAGGTATAGCCTACTTGTAAAATTACCGCGCCAGAAATACCATTTAATAAATGTGCGCCCCCGAATACAATCGAAGATACGACGTAGGTATATAAAAAGCCTTTTTTATCCTTTGAAAAAAGCCCCGCAATCACGCTAAAAATAATACCGCGGAAGATACATTCTTCAAATAAACCCACGAGCATACAATAAGATCCAAATAAAACAAAATCCAGTGCATCCCTACGTATTAACGCCATTTTATCGTTAAAATAAGCACTAAATTGGAAATTATCGATTGCAATAAGCAGGCATGGAATCAAGTAAATCCAGCTTTTAGGCATACCAAATAATCGTATTTTTAAGCGAATCATCAATAAAATCGCCGCAATCGCGCCACTTCCTTGCTGAATACTCTTGATAAGCATTTTGTTGCGAAAGTCATCGGCTACAATCGTAATATCGACGAAATCAAAAAACACCGTTAAAGCACAGAACGTCGCAATCAGCGCAACTTGTAAAACGTTCCATATACTTTGTCGTTTGGTTGGATTTTGCACGTTTTTACCCCATTTTAGCGCCATTTTTCTTGTTTTTTGTGCTATATTTTTATTATATCACATTCTTTTATGCAAGTCAAGCAAAGTTAATAATTCCATTTAGAATACAAACAAAAACAGCCTATCCGAAGATAGGCTGTCTTTTGTTTAATGAATTGTTTCCCTAAAATTATTTAAGGATTTTCGTGATAACACCGGAACCAACCGTTCTGCCGCCTTCACGAATAGCGAAACGAAGACCTTCTTCAAGCGCTACGGGCTTAATAAGTTCAACTTTCATTTCGATGTTGTCGCCAGGCATAACCATTTCTACGCCTTCGGGAAGGTTGATCTTACCAGTTACGTCCGTCGTACGTACGAAGAATTGAGGTCTGTAGTTGTTGAAGAATGCCGTGTGACGGCCACCTTCTTCTTTCTTAAGAACGTATACTTGAGCTTGGAATTCCGTACCAGTAGCAACGGAACCGGGTTTCGCGATAACTTGACCCTTTTGGATATCCGTTCTGTTGATACCACGAAGAAGCGCACCAACGTTGTCGCCTGCTTGAGCTTCGTCAAGGAGCTTGTGGAACATTTCAAGACCAGTGATCGTCGTCGTCATGGGCTTTTCGATAAGACCAACGATTTCAGCGGGTTCACCAACGTGAGCAACACCACGTTCGATACGACCAGTAGCAACCGTACCACGACCAGAAATCGTGAATACGTCTTCTACAGGAAGAAGGAAAGGCTTGGAATCTTCACGTGCAGGGGTAGGAATATAGCTATCAACTGCAGCCATAAGTTCTACGATGGGAGCAACTGCGGGATCAGCCATGATTTCATCAGCGGGCTTATCAGAAGATGCACATTCAAGAGCTTTCAATGCGGAACCA
>JAZORL010000040.1:0-27484 GCA_045656625.1 Candidatus Scatosoma sp.
CTATTCCCGCATAATCATCCGCACTGTTTTTTCTGGTGGAAGCTACAGGGATCGAACCTGTGACCCTCTGCTTGTAAGGCAGATGCTCTCCCAGCTGAGCTAAGCTTCCGTCGAAAGCTTTATAATAATAGCATATAAAAATAAGAAAAGCAAGCGTTTTTTATCAGTTTTTCAAAAAAAAATAAAAAATTTCAAAAAATATTTTTCCAAAGAAAATTTCCTTAAAAATCAAGAAAAAAATCTTGTTTATAGCAGGCAAAATTTGTTTATAAATAACTAATAGCCGATTTCGTCTTGACAAATGGATGAAACCGTGCTACAATATCAAGGTACGAAAAAAATAAATATAGAGGTATATAATTATGAAATACGCACTCCGCGGCATTACCGCAGAAGAACTCTCCTATTCGATGAACCGTATCAAGGTCGCTCCCGATACGAAATTCGAAATTAAACCCCAATTCTCCCGTACCATTAGACGCGTACAGGAAAACGACAAAATTTGGTTCGTTACCTTGGAAGTGAAAGTGGAATCTACGGAAGAATCCCCGAAACCCTTCAATTTGAAGGCTCGTCTTGTAGGCGTATTCGAAGCGGAAGACGTAAACACGGATGAAGATAAGCAAGTCCTTGCGATTAGCACGACGGAAATCGTATATCCTTACCTTCGCGCAGCAGTTTCTTCCCTTACGGCAAACGCGTTCATCAACCCGATGATCCTTCCCGTAATTCCCGCTGGTACGATGTTCCCCGAAGATAGAGGGGAAACGAGCTTCAACGTACCCGACGCATTGAAGAACTAAGCACTTAAAAGCAAACAAAAAAGCGAGACGATTGTCTCGCTTTTTTTTCATTTCAACGCATACCTGTATGGGTGTTTTTGTCAAAAATGCCCATTATTCCGTCTTGTTTTGCATGGTGGAAGCACGCTTTAAGTGACGATATAACGACGTCGTATTATTGAAGCCGCAAGCGGCGCAAATTTCGTTTGCGCTCTTTTTGTTTTGAGGGTCTTGCATAAGCTCTAACGCTTTTTGCGCACGCGTTTCATTAAGATAAGAAAGGAAATTTTTTTCTACGGCCTCTTTGAAAATTTTGGAAAAATACTCCTTCGAATACCCGAAATCCTTTGCGGCGTTTATTTCACCCGAATAAAAAAGAATGCGTTCTTTTTAGAACGCATTCTCTTTTTTAGAAAACTACTTCGTAGTCCACGCTGCTTTATTTTGTGGCGCAACCAGACGCTTTGTTTTGCGTGTTTGTGCTGGTTTGTGTGGTGGTAGTAGAGCAACCAGACGCACTATTTTGAGCATTTGTGGTGGTTTGAGCGGCGGTAGAAGAATTCTTTTCTATTTCAACGCCCTTTTTCACGAAGGAGGTTTTCGGACCAATTTCTTCGTAAATGGTATTCGGCGTAGAGGATTTGCTACCACAACCGCTTGCAGGCGCTGCTTTCGACGTGGGATAATTCAACGTCAAAACAAGCTTGAAATCTTCCGTTTCTTTGTTTAATTCGTAGAACTTATCCAAAACGAAGGACGTGAAGGTTGCTTCTTTTTCCTTGCCGGGAGCGTAGCACTTGAAGACGGTGTCTTCTTTACACTTAAAGTACAAGCTCTTCGATTCGGGGTTGTTGCAAACCGCGTTTACATTGAAGATAACCTTGCGCACGTTGCGGCCTTCTTTATCCATCTTGTAAAGGGAAAGGGCGGATGCGTTGTCGCTTACCAATTCTTGGCGCGTGTAATACAAGTAATCTTCGGTGGGAACAACGAAGTCCACGTTTTCCGCAATACGCTTGTTGTTCTTACCGTCGATACGAACGCAACGGAGCGAGTTTTCGGAGTCAACGTAGTAAACGAGGTTGCCGTAGAATTTTGCGAGTTTCTTAAATTGCGTACAAAGAACAACACTCTTCTTTCCGTCCGCACGCATTTTAACGAGCGTGGAGTTATAGCTGCCTCTGCGGCCTTTTTGAATGTAAAGCCAATCGCCGATCTTGTCTACAATCTTTTCAACGTTTCTCATAATTTCCTCACGACCATCGCCGTCGAAGGTGTTGCGAACGAGAGGACAGAAATCTTCGTTTCCGACCATATAGTAAACGTTGTCGCCGATTACGTCGAAGTAGCTATAAACGTTTGCTTCGATGAGGGTAGATGCGCCGGAAGAAATATCGTAGGAATAAAGGTCTTGGTTAAGATTGTTGGGTTTAAGCTTGGTATAAACGATTTTATCCTTGCCTACGTATTCGATTAAGCAGGATTCGTCAAACAAAGATTTAATCGAGCCGTTGTTGACGTTGCAAAGGCAAACTTCTACCTTTTTCGTCTTTGCGGGTTTCGAAGATGCACCGCAACCGCCACCTGCGCTGGAAGTCGAAACTGTTTCAACGTCTTTTTCCCACTTGAAATATACGTTATTATCATTCGTCTTGATGATTTCCGCATACTTTTCGATCATCGTCTTCGCCGTGTTTTTCACCATATCGACAACAACGAGGGAATAAAGATTTTTTGTGGTAGGTGCTTCCGCGGAAAGGGTGGAAGCTTTCGAAGAGGACGAGCTACCGCAACCGGGAGCCGCTTCTTTGCTGGGCGTTTTTTGTATGTAGAGCATCTTGCCATTGCCGATAAGACCGAAAGCATGGTTCCCTATGGTGAGGTAATCTTTCACCTTGCCTGCGTCAATCGTGTTTTCTACTTTGCTGTAAATATCATAGCTGCAAACACCCTGTTTATCTTTAAGATAATAGATGCGGCTACCGTAGCATGCAAGCATTTGCGCAATGCCTTTTACGATAGGCGTTTCAGCGGGCTTTCCGTTTACAACTTCGTACAAGGAAAGCATAGTGGACGTCGATTCTTGTGGTTGGCTATTCTTCTTGCCCACCGTCTTCATATCAAGCGTAGTCACGTAGGATTCTTTCTTGAAAATGAAGTATTTGCCACAGAAATGATAGAAGTCTGAATTAAAAGAGAAATATTGATTGATGGCGGAAATATATTTTTCGCTATCTTTATAGCCAAGAAGGCTTTCAAACAAATTGAGAGCTTGATTCTTATTGGGATTCGTGTTGTTGAAAAGTTCTACTGCGTTATCGTAAACGGAATCCGCGTCGATACCAAGTGCAAGCAGTTCTTCGCGTTTTGCATCGTTGCGTGCCTTTTCTGCCGCTGCGTAGGAAGGAATTTCGGAAATATCGCTCACAAGGCGTACGTCCTTTTCAAACAAATCTTGCAAAGATTTGTAATCCGCTTGCATTTCGGCAAGTCTTTCCTTGTCAAGCGAGAATCTCGTTGCATATTTAATAGCAATGTCAAGACGCTTGAAGATATCCGCTTTATGAAGAATCAACGCTTTGCAAACGTTATAGTAGATATCGAAAACACCAAGAGCTTCCGTATCGTCGGAAGGATTATAAACACTTCCAATCATATCGGAGAGGTCTGCCAAGCCTTCGATTTTCTTGCGAACGGGGATTGCCAATGCCTTATAGTCCAAATACCAAGCCGTGGGAACTGCGCCGTTTTTCAGCTTGTTATTGTGTACGACTTCTTCTAATTCTTCAATGTCGATTTCGGTATTTCTTTGATAGTCAACCCAATCGAAATTATCGAAGAAGTTTTCGACGTATACAACGCCCGATTCAGGATTGTCAAAACCAGAAATCATCGGCATTGCAAAACCAAAGCCAACTGCTCCGTTCGAGGAATCTTTCTTCTCCGAGAGTAAATCGGCAACGTTGATTGTGCTGTCGCAAGCAAAGCAAACGACAGAAGTGTCTTTATCGTCGAAAACAAGCTTGCTTCCGCAATTAGGACAAAGTTTGGAAATAGTGCTCATAATATATTCTCCTTTATAATATTTTCATTTGTTAGGGGTAATCGACGCCGCCGTTCGGGGGCTTGCATCTCTTAATTCGTTTGATTCCTTTGATAATTCCGCGAATCAAACCATATTTTTTAATTGCCAAAATCATATACGTTGAGCAAGTCGGCTCAAAGCGGCATTTTCCACGTACGTCAAGCGGTGCCCAAGCCTTGTAGGCAAGCACCGTACCGAGTGCGGCGCGCTTTATTAAAAAGTAGGACGTCACGGCGGCAACGACAAAGAAAATCCAAGAGGGGAAGGGGAAGACGAAGATTGCAAGCAGCGTTCCGCCTATCCACAATACCAAAAGAAAGAACAGCGGAAGAAATAAATAAGTGATAAGGTCGACAATTCGAACCTCTCTTATTTGTCCTTTCATTTCAAAATCAAGCAACGCGCGTTTCTATTTTTCAAGCGAGTTTGCGCGTCTTTTACAAGAGTTTCCGCTTCCGTTTCTTCGTTGTTTTTGATTTTCACGGAAACGTCCGCAATAAGGGCGAAAATTTCCGACTCAATCCCAGCAAGAGAAGGGTGGCTCATCGGGTCGCTAAAACGAACGTCTTCGGAAAAGGCTTTCAAAGCCGCTTTTAAGGATTCCGTTTTTGCGAGCGTTTCACATTCGTCCACGTCCGCTTTCAAAAGACGAATGGTGAGTACTTTTTCTTTTACGTGCGCTTGTTCCGTTTGAATATACGTTACACCGCGCAAACAGTAAATCGTTGCGATTGCATAAGCAACGGTGATGATTAAATCAAGGATTAAAGGAAGGGTGACACTCTTCCAAGGAAGGTAAGCAAAGATAAAACCTACGACAAAATACGCTACGGTAAAAATACCGATTAAATAAAGGGAAACCGTCCAGTTTACCAAGTTAGCGGATTTTCTCGTGCTCCAAAGGAAAATGCCGAAAGTTGCGAGCAAGGAAACGGGGGACATAAACGTCCAAACGAGCCAAAAAACCTTGGAGCTTGTTCTACCGTCGGGAACTGTCAAAAAGAGAATGACGTTGGCGAGTACGTATACAAGCGTCGTGGAAATGAGAAATAAAAGCTTATTGTTTTTTTTCATAAATACACCTTTTGATTAAACGTCCAATTTCGTGCCGCAGTTCATGCAGAATTTCCCTTCGCAACGAGTGCCGCATTCCGGGCAGAATTTAGGGGTCGGGGGTTGAGGCTGTGCTTGCCCGCAATGCATACAGAATTTTGCGTTTGCGCTTACGGGTTGACCGCAATTAGGGCAAGTTTTATCTGCGGCAGGAGCTTGCGGGGCGGGTGGCGGAGTGGGCTGTGCGATACCAGCGTACATATTACTCATATCCTTGCCGATGCCAACGCCCATACCGAGCCCAACGCCCATATTCACAAAATTACCGCCTGCGCCGCCTTCGTTTTTCGCTGCGCCTTCCAGTACGTCGAAACGACGTTCGTCTTGATAGGTGTAGCCTTCCGTTGCACGAGCGTATGCGCGCGTTTCACTTTGTCTACGTTCGCGGTACATATCCGCTTCCGTATTCATCATGGTTGTTTTATAGTGTTTCAGGGCGTCCAAATCCCCCTCGCTGGGCATAACCGCCGACACGGTGAAGTGGGTCGCTTCCAAACCAAGATCCGCAATTTTTTCGTTTAATCGGGTTTGAATGGTTTTTGATAACTCGGAAAGACGAGTGGTCACTTCGAGGACACTGATTTTATTATCAATCATTGCAAGTGCGAGAGATTCTTTGATGGACGACATCATCATGCCTTTAATTCCACGCTTTACTGCGTCCACCGTATATTCCTTTAATTGGCCAACGACGTTTACAAGGAATCTACGAGAATCGTTTACGCGGATACCTGTTTGCCCGTTTGCGCGAACGCTTACAAGCATAGGGTATTTCGGGTCTTCCAACTGAATAGGGGAATCCGTACCCCAAAGAATATCGAGTACGTTGACCTTGTTGATGAAATATACGTCGCAGGGGAAAGGAGTTTTTCCGCCGAATAAGTGGCTAAAGAATTTTTTGAGAAGGGGCACGTTTTCCGAGGACAGGGTGTGTGCGCCCGATGCAAATAAATCTAATGCCTGACCGTTTTTATAGAAAATTGCTTCTTGCGATTCGTAAACGATTAGCTTGGACTTTGCATTAAAATCTTCAATAGGGTGGCGGACAACTAATTGGTCGTTCGTCATTTCTTGTTCTATAAGCTGTAATATAGACATAAATCCTCCCAACACTGCGTATTTTGACGCCTTTTGTAAAATATATTGTATATATTTTATCACAGCTGGTAAGGATTGTCAATAGCGAAATGTTTTTTTCTTTAAGCATTTTTTCAAAAGAAAAAGAGTGAAATGGAAGTTTTCCATATAGAGTAGTATATATATTTTTTTTCAAAATGGTGGGGGTAGGTACGCGTTGAGATGCGAAAAAACCCCATAACGGGGACAATTTAAGAAGAAAAAACATTATTCCCTGGCGAGCGATTTTATCGCCAGTATATTTTCTTTAAGGTACGGTGCTTTTGATTGCAATAAGTTTTTTATCGAAAAAAGGAAAAAGTGCGTGACTTTTCAACGTGCGTATGCTATAATCATTTGCGTGCGTATGATAAAATACGAAGAAAATTCACGAGGAAGAAAGTGAAATGATTGTATTGAAAATTTTGGAGATTGTGGGTACGATTGCCTTTGCGGTGTCGGGGGCATTCGTCGCCATCAAAGCCAAGCTCGACCTTTTTGGTGTGCTCTTTATCGGCTGTATTACCGCCGTAGGGGGTGGGATTGTGCGCGATTTGCTCATCGGCGCGACGCCGCCTGCAATTTTTGGCCGTGCCTATATTTTATTCGTTGCACTTGGCGCGTCGGCGTTGGTATTTTTGCTTGCGTACATTAAGAGAAAAAAATTTGACGAAATCCAAAAAAAGGTAGAATACGTAAACACCTTTTTTGATGCGGTCGGTTTGGCGGCGTTTACGGTGATGGGAACGGAAGTCGCATTCGTCCACGGGATTTATGAAAACGCCTTTTTGTCCATTGCGCTCGGTATGCTGACGGGGGTCGGCGGGGGGATTTTCCGTGACGTTTTGACGGATACAACGCCGTATATTTTCAAAAAACACGTCTATGCACTTGCCTCGATTGGCGGGGCTATCGTGTATTATCTTATCCGCTATAACGTAGAAAAGGCATGGATTCCCTCCCTTATAGCAGGCGGTTTAATCGTGATAATTCGTATGCTTGCGGCGCATTTTAGATGGAGTCTTCCCAAAGTGCATTTCGAGGAAAATGAGAAATAGTAAAAAATATCCATCAAAATTTTTTATTGAATGCCTTTTTGAACAGTTTATCATGATTTCCTATTCGTACATTCGCCAAGAATGTACGTTTTTTATTGGTATTTTTACGTTCAACTCGTACATGGTATGCCCTTTTTTATAAAAAAGGTGTTTTCGGGGGCGAAAATGGTGGTTTTTTTTGAAAATAAATTGTCAATAGGTTTACGAAAAACTTTCAAAAAAATTCATTTTTGGTGTGTTTTGTATTGACTTTATCGATAGAAAGTGATAAAATAAGAAAAATATTTTATTATTATATAATAAGGTAGTAAAAAACGAGTGGAGTTTTATGGAAAATTTTAGAAAGCTTCGAAGAAAATTTCATATTGAAGCGTTGCTGAAAAGTATCGCACTCGGTGCATCCGTTGGCTTGATAGCAACGGCGGTGACCTGGATTGTGCAAAAGCGCGCAGCGGCAGAGTGGAGCATTCTTTTGTATCTCTTGCTCTTTGTCGGCGTATCGGCGGTCGCAAGTGGATTGACGTACTTAATTTTGCGCCCGAGCGACAAACGAATTGCTAAGCGCGCGGATAAGTGTGCAAACTTGCAGGAACGAACGCAAACCATGCGCGAGTTTGCAGCGGAGAACGACGAGATGGTCCTTTTGCAGCGGCAAGACACCGAAAGAAGACTCGCGGCGACGTCGTTGAAGGCGTTTCGGCCGAAACACTTATGGCTTTACGGCGCGGTGGGCGCGTTGGCGTGCGCTGCCATCGTAGCGGCGGCGATCATTCCCGCAAAAACGATAAAGCCTGCGGCGCAACCCCCAGAGCTGGAATATGAGGAAGAGGATCGTGAATTCGATTTGACGAGGCTTGAAGAATTGATTCAAGAGGTCAAGGATTCGGATATGCAGGAAGCGGCAAAGAAACCCGTGATAGCGGAGCTGGAAGCCTTGCTCGCCGATTTGGCGATTACGGATAAAGATGCATTGATGCGTGAATTAGTCGTACAAACGATTAAAGATATCGACAATGCGGTAGAAGAAGTGAACACTTGCCGTGAGTTTGCGGAAAGTATCAATAAGAGCTTAATTCCTACGGCGCAAAGCTTTTCCATCGGGCTTGTCGCTTGCGATCCGATGGAGCTTTCCAAGTACATGACGAAAATCCGTACGACGCTTGAAAAATCGGAGTATTTGGCGACGGACGTGCGAAATTTGAGCCAAGGCATTCGTGATACGATGGTCAATAGCGGCGTGGCAGACACCGAGGAATTGTATCAAAGAATCTACGCCTTTACAACGGCGCTGGAAGATTATGCGGCGGCATGCGGAGAATGGAACGAAGAAAAGAAATTTGCGGAGCTGGAAACGTTGTTTACGGAAAGCAACCAAGTGATAGGGCTTTCCCTTGCGGCGCAAAAAACGAACTCGGAAATGCGTTATTACGTCATCGATTGTTTGAAGTCTATTTTCGGGATTACGGATGCGGAAATCGGTCCGTTGAACAGTTCTTCCCCCACGAAACTTGAAAACATTCCGCCCGACGAAGAGAACAAAGAGGATAACGAAGGCGGCGACGGCGGTATGGGTACAGGCGATACCATGTACGGGAGCAACGAACAAATTTACGATCCGACCTATGAAAAGGACGGTGTACTCGGCAACCACGTAGTATACGGCGACGTACTGGATAAGTACAGCGCAATTATCGCGGCAAACAAAGGGGAACTTCCCCAAGAGCTTATCGATTTGATCGATGCATATCTCAACGAGTTGAACAAGGTAAACAGTTGAGCGGCAAACCAAAAAGAAAAATAATTTAAGAAGGAATCTTTATCATATGGAAAACGTAGAAAAAGTACAAAAGTTCAGTGAAGCGATTGCGAGAATCAAGCAAGAAATCCGTAAGGACGTTGTTGGTCAGCAAGAAGTTATCGACAACGTAATCATTGCAATCGTTGCAGGTGGGAACGTATTGCTCGAAGGTGTACCTGGGGTTGGTAAGACCCGTTTGGTACGTACGCTTGGGCAAACCCTTTCCTTGCCCTTCTCTCGTATTCAGTTCACGCCCGACTTGATGCCCTCGGACGTTACGGGTACGAACATCGTTGAAAAGGACGATAACGGCAAGCTCAACACCGTGTTCCGCAAGGGCCCCATCTTCGCAAACCTCGTACTTGCGGACGAAATCAACCGTGCGACGCCGAAAACGCAGTCTGCAATGCTCGAAGTAATGCAGGAACATAAGGTGACGGTCGCAAACAGCACGTACAAGCTTGAAGAACCCTTCTTCGTGCTTGCAACGGAAAACCCTATTGAACAAGACGGTACTTATCCTTTGCCCGAAGCGCAAATGGACCGTTTCATGTTTAAGCTTATCATGGAATTCCCCAAGCTCGACGAGCTTGCAGACATCGTCACGATGACGCAAAAGACGATGGCGGAAACGGCGGAAGCGGTAGTAGACGGCGAAACCATTCTCGAAATGCGTGCGCTCGCATCCACCGTACCTGTTATGGACGAAATTTTGCAATATGCCATGAAGCTTGTCACGAACACGCATCCCGAGCTTGACGGTGCTTGCTCTACGGCGAAAAAATACGTAAAATACGGCGCATCCCCCCGTGCGGCGCAGGCGCTTATCACTTGCGCGAAGGTTCGCGCGCTCATCAACGGGAACTACAACGTTTCGTATGAAGATATCGACGCGCTTGCAAAACCCGTTTTAAGACACAGAATCAAAATCAACTATAACGCAGTGAACGACCGTTTGACTGTAGACGACGTAATTGCGTTGCTTATAAAGGAAACGAAGTAAGGCGCAATTATGGCGAAATGGGCAATTAACGAAGAGTTTTTGCAGCAGATTGAAGCGTTGCAGATGCTGATAAAAAATAACGTAGCCGGTCTTTTCGGCGGGAACCACCAAAGCAAGACTTTTGGTTCGTCCTGCGAATTTGCCGACTATCGTGATTATATTCCAGGCGACGATATTACCAAGCTCGACTGGAACGCATACGCACGCTTTGATAAACTGTACTTAAAGCTCTATTTAGACGAACGACAAATGCATACTCGAATCTACATAGACGCAAGTCGTTCGATGGATTACGGGAAAGGAAAAAAGGCGGATCAAGCGCTCAAGCTTGCCGCTGCTTTGGCGTACCTTTCCGTGCACGAAATGGACAAGGTGTCTATTTACGCAATCCGCGATAAGAAAGTCCACGAAGTCATTACGGGAATGGTTGGCAAGGAAGCTTTTATCAATTCCATCGGCAAGCTCAATGACATTGAGTTCTCGGGCGATAGCTATATCAGCGACGCGATTTTGCCCACGAACGTGGGACACGGCGACGGTATGTCCGTGATTATTTCCGATTTCTTGACGGAAAACAATTTCGAGGACGCAATCGACCATTTGGCGAGCAAAAAACGTCACTTGTTCTGCTTGCAGGTGTTGGATAGGGAAGAGCTGAATCCGCAGTTCCGCGGAAAAATGCACTTGTTTGATTCGGAAGACTTGGGCAAGGACTATCGTAAGAACATCGATAAGGAAATCGTGAAGGCGTACAGGGCGGCGCTCGATTATGCGACAAGCCGCATCCGCAACTACTGCAATTCGCGCGGCGGGGATTATTTGCTTGCCTCGTCCGATGAACCGGTAGGGGACATCCTGTTTGGTAAATTGGTAGAAATGGGGGTATTGAAATGAGATTTTTATATCCCTTAGGGTTGCTTGGTTTGATTGGGATTCCCATTCTTATCATCATTTACATCATCAAAAATAAACACACCGAGCAAACGATTTCGTCCACCTATTTGTGGCGGCTTTCTGAAAAGTTCTTAAAACGCAAGAATCCGATCAGCAAAATCAAGGGCTTGATTTCGTTGATTTTACAATGCTTGACAGTCCTTTTAATTTCCTTTGCGATTGCGCATCCCGTGCTTGTTTTGAAGGGGCAGGCGCATGAATATTGCTTTATCTTAGACGGATCGGGCAGTATGCAAATGACCACCGAGGACGGCACGACTCGTTTCGACGTGGCGAAAGAGAAAATTAAGGATATCATTTCCGATGCGAAAGACGGGAGTATGTATTCCATCTATTACGCAGGTGATACGACGATGGCGGTCGTTGTACAAACGGAAGATAAATCGGACGCGTATGCGGAATTGAAAAAATTGACCTGCGCATACACGCCTGATAGCGTTGTGGACGTGATGGATAAGGCGCAAGAGCTTTTCAATGAAAACGCAGGCTTGAAAACCTATCTTTTCACCGACAAGGCGTACGAAAAGCACGACAACGTGGAAATTGTCAACGTGGCGGCGAACGAGGAAAACTACGCCGTGACGGATCTTTCCTTCTTCTATTTGGAAGGGAAGGTATCGGTCAACGGGAAGGTGCTTTCGTATGCAACGGACGCGAACTTGACCGTGAATATATACGCAGGTGAAACGTTAATTTCGGAAATGGAAGTGCAAGCGAAAGCGGGCGAGGAAGCGGAGTTTACCGTGCAGGAAACGACGGAAAGTATCGCTTACGTGCGCGCAAAAATTTGCAACGAGGACGCAAACGCGATCGATAACGAGCGCGTAGAATATAATATGTCGAGTGAAGAAGCGTACAAGGTGCTTTTGGTTAGTGACGAACCCTTCTTCTTAATGAAAGCAATTTCAACGCTTGGCTACACCGATATTAAGGTGGTAAGCCCTTCGAAATACGACGATCCAAATGGGTATGGGCTGTATATTTTCGATGGCTTTAACCCTGGCCGAGTGCCGACCGACGGCGCAGTATGGTTTTTGAACCTGCCTTCGAATTTAGAGGGCGCAGGCTTTACCGTACAGGGGGCTGTGGAGTTGAAGGAAGACGGCGTACTCGAATATACCGATTCGACGGCGTCGACGGTAGAGAAGCTCTTGGCGGACGTCACAAGACAGGATATTACGATTAAAAGTTTCCAAAAGTACGGCGTTAGAAACGTGACGACGTTGCTCTCGTATAAGGGGAATCCTTTGCTCTTTGCAACGACGACGGAAAAGGGAGCAAGACAGGTTGTTTTCGCTTTCGATCTTCACGATTCAAACTTGCCTTTGCAGCTGGATTTCATTCCGCTTATGAGAAACTTATTGGAATACTCTTTCCCTCCGATGACGGACAAGGTTTCCTACGTTTGCGGTGATAATTTATCGGTCAACGTTTTGCCGGGTTGCACGAGTATTAAAGTGGAAAGCCCGTCGCAAAACGTGGTGTATCTCAATACGAATACGATTGCGGCGGAAATGCGCCTTGATGAAGTAGGCGTATACAAGGTGACGATGACGGTTGCCGGCAGTGAAAAGGTGTTCCATGCGTATGCGGCGCTTGCAAAAGAAGAAAGTGCGCCGACGGCGACGGCAAAAATCGAGTATAGCTTAGACGGGGAAGCGAGCTCGAAGGGAATGGACGGTAAATACGACAACTTATTCTTAGTGTTTATCGGTCTTGGAATTATATTCTTGGCAGATTGGGCGGTATATTGCTATGATAAATATCAGCTTCGTTAATTCGTTTTATTTACTCATTGCAATCCCGTTGCTTGCGCTCGTAATTATCCCGTTTTGTATTGCGATTCGCAAGGACAACCGCAGTGTGTCCGTTATTACGTCGTTGATTTTGCACCTCGTAATGGTCGGGCTTATCGCGCTTTCGGCAGCAGGGACAACGTTGACTGCCGTTATCACAAAAACACAAGTATACGTCGTAGCCGACGTTTCCTATTCGACGGACAGAGAGCTTGATACCGTGGACGATTATATCCGCGAAGTAAAGGACTCCATGCCGAGAAACTCCAAAATGGGCGTTGTTTGTTTTGGTGCTGACTACGAACTGCACACCAAGCTTGGCGGTAAGTTTAAGACCGTTTCCAGCTCGGACGTGGACCGCAGCGCAACGAATATCAAGGGCGCGTTAGATTATACCGCTACCTTGTTCTCAGACGACGTAATTAAGAAAATCGTACTCATTACCGACGGTAAGCAAACGGAAGAAAAAGGGATGAGCGATTTGATTGCTTCGGTGGAAAGTTTGCATGCGCAAAACATTGAAATCGATGCGATGTATATCGACAGCAATATTGACGAGGACGCAAAAGAAGTCCAAATCACGAGCGTGGATTATACGAAGTCGACCTACTTGGCAAAACAAACGACGGCGGACGTTTTGATTGAATCGAATCAAGAATCGGAAACGTACGTTTTATTGAAGCAGGGCGACGTGGAATTGGAAAGAAAGGCCACGGTATTATCGAAGGGCTTGAACGTAGTCAATTTTAACTTGCCTACGACAGAGGAAGGCGAGTTTGCCTATAAGGTGTCTATCCTCACTCGTGATGGACAAGACGAAAATTCGTACAACAACGAGTATACGTTTACGCAAAAGGTTTTGAGTAAGGCGGATATCTTGCTCATTTCCAACAAAAATAGCGATAAAACGGCGCTGGAAATGATTTACGGCGCAAACTCGAAGATTGAATGGGTGAAGCCGCCCATGGTACCGTATACGGTAGAAAGCCTTTGCAAGTACGACGAAATCGTGCTTTCGGACGTGGATTTATCGACGTTTGAAAACAGTTTTGCGTTTATCAGCTCGGTAAACACGGTTGTATCGAATCTCGGCAAGAGCTTGGTCGTTATTGGTGATACGCAACTGCAAAATAAGGTTGGGACGGAAGATGCGGAAGAAGGGGAAACGCCTGATCCCGCACTCGAATTGATGCGTGGCTTATTGCCTACGCATATCGGCAACGTCAACCAAAACAAAAAACTCGTGACGATTGTTTTGGATACGTCGCGCAGTATGGAAAACGCAAGCTTCTTCCTTATCGCGCAACAAATCGCGATTGGGATTTTGGAATCGCTTGACGAAAAAGACAGCTTTGCCATCATCACCTTCTGGGGCGAAAACAACGTTTTGCAACAACCCGTGCAAGCGACGAAGGAAAACGTAGAAAAGGCCGTTGAAGCGGTGAAAAAAGCGCAATGCAGACAAGGTACTCTTATCGGCGAAGCGATGGAAAAGGCGTTTAGCGTGATTAGAAATATGACCTCGTTCGGGGATAAACAAGTAATGCTTATCACCGACGGTTCGGGTTGGGGACAAGCGGAAAAGAACCCCCCGAAGGTAATTGCGGATATGCATGCGCAACGCATTGTCACGTCTGTTGTCAACGTTTGCGGAAACGTTGCAGCTCCTCCGAACTTTGCCAAAATTGAAGAAATGGGTAAGGCAGGCGGCGGTAAGACGCACTATATCGACCCGAACTCGTCTACGGAAGTCACGCTTGGGGATATTCTCGACGATATCGCGGAAAAGATTATCGAAACGCCGACGAAATTGAACGTAGAATTCTACAACGACGACGTATTGAAGGACGTACCGATGGACGTGCTGGAAAACGATGATTCGATTGTTGGTTTGAACGAAACGACGGTCAACGCATTCGTAAACAACGTGCAAAAGGAAGACGCTGTGACGGTGCTCACCGCAGACTATTTGCCGCAAGGCGCAGAAAAGGCGATTAAAGTGCCGATTTATTCCTACATTAAAGTGAATAAGGGTAAGGTTGCCTACTTTGCAAGTAGTTTTGATTGGACAAAGCATTGGACGGACGGAACGGCAGGTATGGAATTCTATCGCAACCTGTTCAACACGAATACGCCCGAGGAAAAGATCGATTATCCTTTTGAAATTCACGTTTCCTACGACGGATTAAAGGGATACGTAGAAGTGTTGCCGTTGCGTTTGAACGCGGACATGGATATGGAAATTGAAGTGGTCGCACCGGATGGCACGAAGCAAACGGATACCCTTCGCTTTAAGACGAACGGATATACCTATACGTTTGATACGACGCAAACGGGTAAATATACTATCAATATGAAATACGTGCATGCGAATACGCGCGCAGGCGAAGAAAGTGCACCGGATGCAAGCGTATTCTTCGATTTGGCGTACTCGCCCGAATACAATTCCTTCCTCGCTTACGATCCTGCGGATATTCATCAATTTATCCGCCATAGAGGTCAAGTGACGACGGATGGCAGCGTCGATCTTTCGAATGCCGACGATCAAGTGGCAACGTATACAATCGATTTCACGATCCCGTTTGCTGTGACGGTGGTAATTCTCTTTGTTGTGGATATTATCATTCGTAAGCTTAAATGGAGTGACATTAAGGGTCTGTTCAAAAAGACGAACCCGAACGTCAAGAAAGGAGGTTAAACAATGCTGAAAAAAGTATTTTTGAATATACTCCTCTTCTTGATGACGTTTATGCTTTTTGCGCTTGGCGGTTGCGGGGAATACAAAGGTATTTCCAACGACCAAAGCGGCGTAAACTCGGAAAGCACGAGCAATAGCGAGGAAACGAGCGAGGGGACGGAAACCATTCAAAGAACCTTCTCCGTCACGTTGGTATTCAACGGAAAACCGCTCACGACGGCGGCAAAGTACGGCGTTGAGGCGCAATGGACGCGCACGGACGGAATTGCGGAAGTGCATAGAGCGCCGTTCGATGAAAGCGGCTATGCAAGCGTGACGGGTTTGGACGGGAACTATCAGGTTTCTTTGGAAGTACCCAAAGAAAATATGTCAAAATTCAATTACGTTTACAACACCAACAAGACGAAAACAACGAACGGAAACCGTGATATTGAAATTACCCTTTTCCGTATGGGGCGTTTTACGTCGGGAAATGGTAAGGATGCATGGACGCCTTACGAGCTCTCGCAGGCAGGTGTTTACGAGGTTGAAATCACAAGCAAGGACCACAAAGTTTACTGTGAATACGCGCCGACGAAGTCTGGTACGTACACGATTGAATCTTGGACGGACGTGAATACGGACAAGGTAAATCCCAAGCTGGAAATGTTTGAAAGCCACGTTGTGCGCAGAGAATTTTTCACGGTCAACGACGGTGGTGCGAGCGGTACGTTCACCAAGAATTTCTCTCACGCAATCCACATGGACGAAAGCAACTTTGCGGCGGACGGAAACGGACAAGTGGTATACGTTTTCGCAATTCGTGCGGAAGAAATCGACGGGAATTATCCCGTGAAGGTGCGTTTCCAAATCAGCTATAAGGCACCCTTCTCGTACGATACCTATCCTACGGAATTGATCGCGGCGACCGAGCTGAATACGATGCTCCTTGAAGATATTAAAGAGCTGCGTTCCATGCCTATGGACACGTTTACGTCGGTGACAGGTTTGTCGAGCTCTGATTGGACGACTTTGCAAAATCTTACGGATGGTCAGCTCAACGACTTGCACACTCCGTATAGAACGTTTAGCGGTACGGCGATCTTGCGTTATATTTTAGGGCAGTATGCGCCGAGCGGCTCGATACGTTATCCCGAAGTGACCAACAGCAAGGGCGTCACCTACTTCGACGGCTCGATGTTTAAGTATTACGACCCTGAAAAGTATACGAATGGCGATGGTTTCTATCATCTTTACGACGAGATTAAGTATGCGACGACGGACGGTTTCGGCCCGATCTTGTACGCGACGATCACGATGGATAATCGTTTCATCGGTGGGGATAATAGAAAACTGACCACGATAGAACACGCAGGGAATAAAGCATTGTCCGTTGCGGTAAAAGACGAAGAGGGCAATATCAAGCTCCGCAATCACAAGATTTTCTTGGAAGGGTATAGAAGCGTTCTTAACGGTACGTCAGGTTTTTCGTATTTCTGCTCGGATAACTGCAAGTGCGACCATGCGGACGTTGGTTCGTTTTTCGAATCGGCGGCAAGTCCTGGCACAAAGATACAAAGCGGCGTATGTATTGCGGACTGCGCAAGCTGCACGAATGACTGCTTAAACTGCCCTGAGGAATTATTCCAAACGTTCGGTTATGCGGACGTGGCAATGGGCGACGGCGTATTCCCTATAACCAAGGAATTGCAAATTTTCTTGCAACAGTTTGCAATTTCGCAGCGGTATTTCATGGACGGCAACGGCTGGGCGGAAACGTATCTTCAACCCACGATTGATTGTGCGGAAGCTGATCAATGGTTGTTTGGCTGTGTGTACTATTTGTAATTCTCATTTACACAAAAGACAATCCCGAAAGGGTTTATCTTAATAAAAATCAACATTAAATTAAGCAAAAGGAGGCTTATTTATGAAGAAAGGTATCTATTTAGCATTGTCTATGATGCTTGTTCTTGGCGCATTCACGGCATGTGGCGGCGGTAAGGATAAGGACAACGACAACAGTACGCCTGATTCTGTAACGAGCGAAACGCCCGCAGGCAGCGAAGGTGGCGAAGGTGAAGGCAGCGAAGACGTTGGTGGCAGCGAAGGTGGCGAAGTAATCGAGCCCGTGGAAATCCCCGAAGATCTCGACGTAGCAGGTGCAATTGCATTCGGTAAAGATTATGCAAGCAGAGTAACGCACGGTGCAGGTGCTCTCGTTTATGAGTACAATGATCCCGACTATGGTTTTACCAATACGGAAAGCATTATCTATGCGTTGAACGACGAATTTGTTTACACCAACACGATTGGCGACAGCGAAGACGCAGAAAAAAAAGAATGCTGGTTCTCGTTGGATGCAAGCGGCAACATTTTTGCGGTGAAAAATGGTGGCCCTTATGATGAAGAACTGAGCGAAGACATGATGAATGGTTATGCGTTTAGCGGTTCCTATATTGCAAGTGTTTACGAAACTTTCTACGGTGTTGAAAGTCTTGTTTCCAGTCTTTATACGATGGCAAGAGATTCGTATGATTACTATCAACAATGCCTTGAAGACGCACAACTTGCTGAAGACGCAACGTTGATTGCAAACGTTGAATACGTTATTGCAAACTGTGGTTATAGTGAAATGTCGACGGAAGTTGAAGGTCAAAAAATTTACGGCTTCTCGTTCAGAAGTGGTGACTATTACATTTATGAAGTAAACGTAGTATTTACGTTGTCTGAATATGGCTATATTGAAACGCTTTCCATTAACACGGAATCGTATGCTCCTGATAACTACACGGTAGAAACGAAAGAAGTAACGCTTGCGGATGAAGAAAACGGCGTTCCCGCGGCTACGGTAGACGTTTTGGTGAAAAATGCAGAAGCTACGGTTAACACCGTTTACACGGTAGCCGTACAACAAAACGTTGAACTTGAAGGCGTTGAATTGCCTACGGAAAATGCGTATTCGGCGGAATCCGTATATGCGACCGATTTCACGATGAGCAAAGACGGCGAAGCGGTTGAAAGCGGTGCGGTTCTTGAATTGCGCGTAGGCGACAAAGTTGAATTCGACGTTACGTTGTCCGAAGGCGCAGTAATGGCATTTAACGAACCCGTATTTACGATTGACGGCGAAGTTCTCGATTGGTGGGACACCAGAATGGTGTTGGCAGCAAGAAACGAATATGATGATAACGGCGTTGCTACGATGAATGGTATCATTATGACCGTTAAACAAACGGGTGAATTTACCGTAGGCGTTAAGATTGGCGCATCGGAAGAAAAGATAATCACCGTAAAAGTTGCGGAAATTCTTCCTACGCACATCAATGTTTATTCGAAAGACGCTAACTATAATGAGATCGACGAAGCTACCGTATATGTAGGCGTAGCAGTACCTCTTTACGTAAGCGTTACGGAATATGCAAGCGATCTTCACACTCTTCAACTTGACGATACCACGAACGCTTCGATTTCGGTAAACGATCAGGGTCAAACTGTATTTGTTGCTACTGCTCCCGGTACTTATACGATTACGGCAAGATCGTCTGTTGTGGATACGGTTGTTGATACGATTACGATCACCGTAGAAGCAATCCCCGAACTTTCGGATATTCTTACGGGCGAATGGGCTGTAGACTACGGTCAAGAAAAGTACAACGTTAAATTCATCGAAGACAACAAAGTGGTTATCACGTATGATTACGTTGCTGATGAAGAACAAGATCCTGAAACGTTGGAATGGACGCCGATTTGGGAAACGATTGTTTCTACGTATTCCTACACGCTTGATGGTACGAACATTGCTTTGACGTTGGTTGACGGTACGGATCTTAGATTGCAGCTCGTATTCACCGATACGCTTGGCTTGGCTGTAAGAGTTGAAAATAAATGGATGCCTGGTATGACCTATGATATCAATCTCACCAAAGTGGAAGCAAGTGAAGGTGACGAAGAATTGACGGGTGTTGCTGCAAATGTAGTTGGCACTTGGACGGCGGACGACGCAAGCCTTAGCTTCAATGAAGACGGCACGGGTTCGATGACGATCGGTGACTATACTTCCGAACTCACGTGGACCGTTTCCGAAACGGAGGGTTTTGGCGGTGGATATCCCCTTACGGTTTCCGGTTTGGCGGATAATTGCCCCGCAAATGAAATCGTAGCATTCAAAATCAACGCTGACGGCACTTCGATTCTTTTGGCGGCATTTGAAGTTGTGAACGACGGTATGCCTACGGAATGGACGTTCGTAAAAGTATAATTGCTAAATAAAACTGCATAAGTTTTAAGAAAAAAGGGGCTGTCGCCGAAAGGCGACAGCCCTGATTTTTGTATTTTTCGTACCGTTTATCCTCATAATAAAGCGGTGGGGGTGTGTACGTATGGAAAAAGCAAAGAAACAAGGCAAAGGCGCATTTTTGAAGGGGGCGGCTTGGATTGCCGTCGGCGGCTTTATCGCCAAAATCTTGGGAGCAATATACCGCATTCCTTTAACGAACGTAATTGGTAGCCACGGGATAGGTCTATATCAAATGGTCTACCCCGTTTATTGTTTGCTTTTGACCGTTTCCGCCACGGGGATTCCTGCGTCCATTTCCAAGCTGACGGCGGAAAAGCTCGGGAAAGGGGAGTCGGATAAGCCTCTTTTCAAGACGGCGATGAAGCTTTTTCTCATGATTGGGCTTTGCGGCACGGTGCTCATGTGTATCATTGCCCCCTTTTTGGCGAGGGCGCAAGGGGCAAGAGAAATTACGGCAGGATATTTCACGCTTGCACCGTCCGTTTTGCTCGTTTCGGCAATTTCCGTCTTTCGCGGCTGGTTTCAAGGCAGGAATAAAATGCACCCCACCGCACTTTCGGAAATCACCGAGCAAGCTGTCAAAGTGGGTGTGGGGCTGCTTTTTGCCTATCTATTCCGTGACAACGCAGCAAGGGCGGTCGCCTTTTTGTTGCTTGCCGTATCCATTTCCGAGCTGGTCGCCCTCTTTCTTATGCTCGCCTTTTATAAAGGGGTAAAAAAGGGGGTAAAAAGGGAAAACGACGGGGGCAGGGTTGCGATGAAAACCATTTTACGATTGAGCATACCCGTCACGTTTAGCTCGATTTTAATCCCTCTTTCGGGGCTTTTGGATAGCGTACTCGTGCCACGTTTTTTAGGCGCGTATGCAAGCGACCCTGTTGCGCTATTCGGGCTTTTTTCGGGGGGAGCTGTCACGGTGATTAATTTGCCCGTTTCCATTTGCTATGGGATTGCGGCGGCGAGCGTGCCTGCCGTTGCGACGGTGAGCGCAAAAGCGGTGGGAAAACGTGGGGGAAGGAGTATTCGCAAACGCATTTATTTTTCGTTGTTGGTGACGGTCGCAGTCGCGCTCCCTTCGGCGTTTGGACTTTACTTTTTTGCCGAGCCTGCCGCGAAAATTATTTTTCGGTCGTTGAAAGGGGAAGAACTTGTCACCTTGGTCAAGCTCATTCAAATCTTTTCGGTGAGCGCGCTGTTGCTTTCGCTCGTACAAACCCTTTCGGCGTGCTTGACTGCGCAGGGAAAACCGCAATTCGCCGCACTTTCCATGCTAATAGCCGTCACGGTAAAGACGGGGCTTTATTCTTGGTGGCTGCGGGATTCAAGTACGTCTGTTTATGGAATGGCGTATGCGACAAACGTGTGTTATTTGATTGCTTTTTTGCTCGATTTATTATATAATTTAATCGTAAGCAAGAGAAAAAAGGAGTGAAGAAGCATGATTACGGTAATCGGTCTTGGCGTGGAAAAGGGGGATTTGACAAAGCGCGGCGAGCAAACAATTTTGAATGCAGCGAAAGAAAATCGCAAAATCGTGGTGCGGACGGCGCATACCCGTTCGTATGAAACGGTATTGGATTTAGGGGTTCCGCACGTGACACTCGATACCGTGTACGAGACGAGCAGGAATTTTGGTGCGCTTGCGAAAAAGCTTGCGACGGCGGTGACGGAGCAGGGCGAGGATACGGTGTATCTTGTAGACGGTGCGGCGACGGAAGATACGTCCGTCAAAGTGCTTTTGAAACGCTTGCGTGGTAAAGTGGAAATTATCGACGGTGTTTCCAAGACGACGGCGCTTGTGCGTGCGGCTGGGTTTAAGGGGTGCTCTTATACCGCTATTTCTGCGTATGAGTTGTTGCAAAAAACGGCAAGCGGCGACGTTGCGTTGCCCTTGATTGTGTACGATTTGGACGATAGAGGGCTTGCCTCGGATATTAAGCTTGCGCTCGGGAATCGCTTTGGCGAGGACTTGAAGGTCTATTATCTTTGCGGCGGCAAGCGCAAAAAAATCAGTCTTTGGGAGCTTGATAGACAAAAGGAATACGATTATACTTCGGCGGTTGCGCTGGAAGAAATGGAATTGCTCGAAAAAACTCGGTTTGGGATCGAGGATTTGAAAGAAATTATCCTGCGCTTACGTGCGCCGAATGGTTGTCCTTGGGATCGTGTACAAACAAACGAGAGCATAAAAATGTCGGCGGTGGAGGAATCGTACGAGCTTGTGGACGCAATCGACTGCGACGACGATGAAAAAATTCTCGAAGAGGCAGGGGATATCTTGATGCAAGCGGTGTTCCATGCGGTTTTGAAAGAGGAGCAGGGCGCATTCGATCTCAACGACGTGGTGAGTGGTATTTGTACGAAGCTGATTACTCGTCACACCCACGTGTTTGGCGAGGACGTTGCGACGGACGGCGAAAGCGCGCTTTCCACTTGGGAAAAGAATAAAATGACGGAAAAGCATCAAGTTACTTATGCGGACTCGGTAAACGACGTGCCGAAATGTTTCCCTGCGGCGATGCGTGCGCAAAAGATTGGAAAACGCGCGTCGAAAGCGGGTATGGACTTTGCGAGCGTAGAAGATGCGGCAAGCCGTATACAAGAGGAGCTTAACGAGTTTTTCTCGGCGTACAAGGCAGGGAAAAAGGACGAGGCGGAAAAGGAGCTTGGCGACGTGTTGTTTGCGGCGGTCAACGTGGGCAGAAAGGCTGGTTGCGACTGCGAAAAAGCACTTAAAGAAAGTGCGGAGCGGTTTGCAAAACGTTTCACGATTGCGGAAGGACTTGCACTTGACGAAGGGAAAATCGTGACGGAGCTTTCCGAGAAGGAATGGGACGAGTATTACGTCCGAGCAAAAGCGAAATTACAGTAAAACGAAGGGGGCAGGTATGCGTTTAATGCCGATTCGCGTGGGAGATATACAACTGAATAACAACGTATTTCTCGCACCGTTGGCAGGGTATACCAACTATCCATTCCGCAGACTTTGCAAGGAGTATGGCGCAGGGCTGTGCTATACGGAAATGGTGAGTGCAAAGGGCTTGAAATACGGCAGCGAAAACACCAAGGAGCTTTTATATACGGACGAGCACGAGGGGCTTTGTGCGGTGCAAATTTTCGGGAACGACGCTGAAATTATGCGTAGGGCGTGTGAAAACGAAGCGCTTGCACCCTTTCCGATTGTGGATATTAATATGGGCTGTCCCGTGCCGAAAATTTATAAAAACGGAGAGGGGAGCGCCCTTTTGGAAAACCCTAAGCTTGCGGAAAAAATCGTTGAGGAATGCGTGAAAAGCGGTAAAATTGTCACCGTGAAATTCCGTATCGGGATTGACGAAGTTTCGCTTGTCACGGAAGAATTTGCCAAGCGTATGGAAGGCGCAGGGGCGAGCCTTATCACCATTCACGGAAGAACGAAGGATAAAATTTACGCAGGAGACGTGAATTTTGGCGAAATTGCAAAAGCGAAAAACGCAGTCAAAATCCCTGTGATTGCCAACGGCGGCGTGTTTTCAAACGAGGACGCTGAACGGTTAATAAAGGAAACGGGTGCGGACGGCGTAATGGTAGCTCGAGCGGCGTTATTTGATCCGCAAATCTTTTGTGCCTTGACAGGCACGCCGACGGAAAACCGTAGGGAAATGTTCGAAAAACAAATGAAATGGACAAGGCAGGTATGCGATGAACGCTTTACAACGGTGTTTATGCGCAAGATGGCGGCATTCTACGTCAAGGGTACGCGCGGTGCGGCGGCGTTCAAGGATAGACTCTTCCAAGCGCAAACCGCCGACGAGATTTTGTCCATCACTCGTGAGATTTGGGAATAAATACGCAGTAAAAAAAGGACTTGCAAGTTGCAAGTCCTTTTTGGTTATTTATTGGGAGTCCATGCGCCGTCGGTGCGCTCGATAACGCCACCGCCAAGGCAGTTGATTCCGTCGTATAATACAGCGTACTGTCCTTCGGTGACCGCACGTTGCTTTTCCGCAAACTCGATATGCAAGCCGCCGTCCTTTTTCACGCTAACGAATACCTTTTGATCGGGTTGACGATAGCGGAATTTTGCCATACACTCGAATTCCTTTTTTTCGGGCTTTTGCGGAATCCAGTTGAAGCCCGTCACTTCGCAAGAGGTGGAATAAAGTGGTTCTTCATCGCCGTGGGAAACGTAGAGGATATTGTTGATTAAATCCTTCTTCACAACAAACCATCTGCCGCCTTCCGCCTCGCCTTTTACGCCGCCAAGGTACAAGCCCTTGCGCTGACCGAGCGTGTAGTACATCAAGCCCTCGTGCATACCCACTTCCTTGCCCGAAAGATCGAGAATTTTTCCGTTTTGGGCAGGCAGATACGTGCTTAAAAACTTTCTAAAATTCCGTTCCCCGATAAAACAAATGCCCGTGCTATCCTTTTTCTTGGCGGTTGCCAAGCCGTTTTTCAGGGCAATTTCACGGATTTCGGGCTTTTCCATATCCTGCAAGGGGAAAAGCACGTCGGAAAGCTGATGCTGGGAAAGTTGATTCAAAAAGTAGGTCTGGTCCTTGTTTTGATCCTTCGCCTTTTGCAAAAGGTGTACGCCGTTTTCGTGGGAAATTTTGCAGTAGTGCCCCGTTGCGATATAGTCCGCACCGAGCTTTTTTGCTTCTTCCAAAAAAGGGCCGAATTTAATTTCCCGATTACACAAAACGTCGGGATTGGGGGTTCTGCCTGCTTTATATTCCGTAAGGAAATAGGAAAAGACGCGGTCCATATATTCCTTGGCGAAATTGACGGTGTAATAGGGGATATCGAGCACGCCGCACACACGGCGCACGTCCGCATAATCGTCCTCAGCGGTACAACAGCCGTTTTCGTCCGTTTCTTCCCAGTTAAGCATAAAAAGACCGATAACGTTATAGCCCTGCTCCTTCAAAAGCAACGCCGCGACGGAACTATCCACACCGCCACTCATACCGATCACGACCGTTTTCGACATAACAAACTCCTTTTCCTTGGAAAAAAATCCTACAATTTAGAAATAGTATACCATAAATGCTTGCAAAAAGAAAGCAAAAAATAGTAAAATGTTAATGACAATTCAAGAAAAGCGTACTCGTAGTGTAATTGGATAACATTACGGCCTCCGACGCCGTCGATTCTGAGTTCGAACCTCAGCGGGTACACCAACTTCAACCTAAATCGAACACAAAGTGTGCTGCATTTAGGTTGTTTCTTTATATGAAAAAGGGAGGAAAAAGATGGACATTATTAAAATCACATCTAAAAAACCTGTTGATAATTTGGAGGAATTGCCCGAAGAAAAGGTGCTGAAGGTTTTAGAGGAAAATCCTTGTCGCATCGCGGAAATTAGAAGCGATAAACGAACATTGAATATGTGTAAAGTTGCTGTAAAGTGTGCACCTGAGGGGAGACTGTTTAAATATATTCCCAAAAATATGTGGAATGAAGAATTATATTTTTTAATAGCGGTTTTCAATGCGCCATATATTACTTGTCATATTCCAAAATATATTAAAAAGGAAACTTTTTTTAAAAGGGTTTTTGATTATAAAATTGAAAATAATATTTTTAAAGTTTCATTTTTCGGCTTGTTTGATGGTTCACCATATTTTAAAGATGCTGCATTATTTCACGAAGCTCCAAAAAAACTGATGACTCGCGACTTATACTTAAAGGTGGTTAAATGTAATGGCGTGATGTTAGGAGTTGTCCCCGAAAAATTCAAAGATTATGAGATGTGTGACACAGCGTTAAGAAATAATATTTATGCCATTAGATTTTTGCCAAGTCGTTTCTTTTCGGATGAATTTATTGAGAGAATACTTTCTTATCATGCTTGTTTTTTGAAATTTATTCCTAAAGACAAGATTACAATAGACATTTGTTGTAAGGCAATACGAAATGATATAAAGGCGAAACAATATATACCAGAATCGCTCATTGCAAGCAAACAAATAGTAGAGCAATTAAATGCTTTGGAACAAAATTTAGAAACACAAATGGAATTATCTCAAGATGATGATTTTTATAAGAGAGTTATTGCAGGCACTCGTGATTTTATTGTTGAAACAGATAGTATTCCTTCCATAAACGAAATTATACCCTTTAAAGGAAAAAGAAAGTTAACTATAGGACGAAAAAGAGAAAGGCACTTTAAAGTTTATTATATAACTGATTTACATTTGAATCATAAATTACTTAAAAAATTTCCAAAGCCTGTTGCAAAGAGTGAAATCGTAGCGTACATAAGAGAATTGATTCAACAAATGCTGAAAGGTGTGGAGAAATATTCCAATTATTACTTGTTAATAGGGGGAGATGTTTCTTTTAATTTTGAAATCTCAGAAATTTTTTATCGCGCGTTGATAGAGTTTGTTTATCCTAAACAGATTTTAGTTGTTTTGGGTAATCACGAATTGTGGGACTTTAATAGATTTGGAAGAAAAATAAATCCCACGAAATCCGTTCAAAGTATAGTGAATCAGTATAGGGAAATGTTTGAATCTATGGGAATTAATTTTCTCCATAATGACTTATTGATTGCGAATTTTGATGTACGGGAATGTTGCGAACAAAAAAAAGAGGAAATTTCCATATATTCTCGTGAAAAGCTTTTAAGAATCAGTGATACTGCGATACGAGAGCTTTGTAGAAAGAGTGGCTTTATTGTGTTAGGCGGTTTAGGCTTTTCGGGATACAATGAGGAGCATAATGCGGAGTGTGGATTGTATCGTCAAGCCATAAAAGATAAAAATGAAGATTTTAAACAAACGCAACGTTTTGAAAAATTGTACTTAAAACTAAGCCAAAGTTTAGCGGATAAAAACGTAATCGTTTTATCGCACATGCCAAAAGAAAACTGGACAAAACACCCATATATAAAAGATTGGATTTATATCAGTGGCCATACGCATAATAATCGCTATTCATGTAATGCGAATCAAAAAGTTTATCAGGATAATCAAATGGGGTACCATTGGGAAAATTTGAAATTGAAATACGTTATAATGGGGAAATATTTTAATGTGTTCCAATTTTTGGCGGATGGTATATATGAAATTTCAAGGCAACAATATTTGGAATTTAATTATGGCATAGGGGTTCATTGTGATTTTAATCGTGTTGAAGGGAAACTTTTTATGTGTAAAAATAAAGGATATTATATGTTCTTGGTTCAAAATCAAGAATTGAACGCTTTATATTTATTGGACGGAGGAAAACTTAATAGATTGAAAATTAGTGACATTAAATATTATTATAATAATATGGCAAATTTTTGTTCGTCTGTAAAGAAACACACTTCTAAATATTTTAAAGCATTAGAGCTACTTTCGAAAAATATTCGAATGATTGGTGGAGATGGTGAGATTCACGGGAGTATTGTGGATATAGATTTTTATAATCATATTTATTTAAATCCTAATGATGGGACAATCCATGCTTATTATTCTCCGCAATTTGGTGCACAGATAAAATATAAAGGAGTTATTGAGTTGATAAAGGCACGGTGTCCAGATTTATACGTCAACTATAAACGATTGTCGAGAAAAAGCAACGAACTTATATTTACCCAAAGCAATATAAATGACACAACTATTTTACATGATACATCGTTTTATCAACAATCAGGAATAGTTAAAAAAATGCAATACATTACAAAGAACAATATAATAAGGGTTTGGAGTGATGAGGTTTTAGTTGTTAATAAATTAAAAGGCAGTGGGAATAAGAGTAACAAAAAATTACCACCGCAATAATTTCTACGACTTATGTTATAGATAGGCATATTGTAGTAATGTGGA
>JAZORL010000041.1:0-9785 GCA_045656625.1 Candidatus Scatosoma sp.
CTAGAGTTGTCTTCCTAAGACCGCTTGGCCTCCGACTTCGCTTATTACGGTAAACTTCTACCGTCAACCATTCGGACAGCGCGTTGGTAACGGACGCGCCTACGCCGTGCAAACCGCCCGAATATTCGTAGTTGCCTTGACCAAATTTGCCGCCAGCGTGTAACTTTGTGAAAACAAGCTGAACACCCGAAACTTTCTCTTTCGGGTGAATATCGGTGGGAATACCACGTCCGTTATCTTCTACCGACGCGCTCCCATCTTTATGCAACGTCACTTTTACTTTATTCGCAAAACCGTTTGCCGCTTCGTCAATCGCGTTATCCACGATTTCCCAAAGAATGTGATGCAAGCCCTTAATGCCCGTCGACCCGATATACATACCAGGACGCATACGTACGGCGTCAAGACCTTCCAAAACTTCCAGATTTTTCGCACTATAATTGTTGTTTTGGGTTCCTTCTTCCTTTTTTACTGCCATTTTTTCCTCTAATTGCGTAATTTCACTAAAACACCAAATTTTTAGGCAAAATATGCCCATAATATGCCATTTTAGATTATTATAACACCTTTTTACAATTTTTTCAAATGTTTGAGGTGAAGTTTTTTCAGTTATCCACGCTATTTTTTTGTAAAATTTCAATGATTTGCGAGAAACTCTGCACGTTATAGGTGGGTTTTATCGCCACGTTGCAAGGTTTATTATGCGGATTATACCAAATACTCTCAATTTTTGCATCATTTGCCGCTTTGATATCAGCGCTCAAGCTATCGCCTATCCAAACTGCACGATCATTGTCAAAATCCACAATACGCGCAACAACGTAATCGGTATAACGCTTGTCGGGTTTATCCGCGCCTGCCGTTTGCGAAATAAAAATTCCGTCGCAATAATCAGCGAGTTTTGCAATAGAAAAACGGGATTTTTGGATATATTCCGTGCCGTTTGTGACAATATATACCCTACCTTGCGACTGCAAATACCGCAAAAACTCCTGCGCACCGTCAAAATACTTGGGATGTGTGGAAAGATATTCGATATAACGGCGATTAAACTCTTCGCCATCCGCCGCTACGTTTATATGCGCAAGAAAACGGATAAAACGAGTGTCCATTAGCTCGTCGCGCGTAATTTCTTTGCGTTCTAACGCTTCCCAAAGCTTGGCATTGAAGTCTTTATAGATTTGATCGTATTCCGCTTTCCACTCCAAATCCAGAGCTTCAAACGCCCCTTGAATGGCTTGCATAGCCGAGCCGTGAAAATCTAAAATCGTATCGTCTGCATCTACGAGAAATATATCTTTTTTCATCTCTTACTCCTTCACCACCGCAAGCTCGTTCAATGCACGTGTATAAGCGATATATTTTTCGCTTTCCGACATTCCTTCTTCCGCTACGACAACGGAAGTAAATTCCAAGCCCTTACTTTCATATACGGACATAACGTTGATTTTTGAACGAGAAATTTTTCCTTTCACGCCAATATCGTTATAAGTTTTGCGAGCATACTTCTCTTTCATATTTTCCGCGCAAATCAACGCTTTTAAGCCCTTCTTTTCCTTAAAAAACTGACTAACGCCCCTAACTCCAATCGTCGAAACCTTCGGCCCATCATAACCGATAGACTGCATATCCAAGCCCAAGCTTGAAGAAACAAAATCTACGATTTGATTGGTATTTCGGTAATTTTGATTAAGGGTAAACAAGTTAAAATCAGGGAAAACGTTATCCCATTTTGCAACCCCTCGCCAAGGGGTGACGTTTTGCGCTACATCCCCGAAAATGTTAAACGCCGCTTTCTTATTTATCTTGCGTATCAACTCGTATTCGCAAGCGGAAATATCCTGTCCTTCATCCACGAAAACGTAGGAATATGCAGGCGAAAGCCGACTGCTAATTCCTGCGCAAATTACGCAAAGCGCATACGCATCGGAAACGTACATTTTTTTCGAGGTCATTCCGTATTTCGTCTTATACGCTTTTACCGTTTCACGATAGAAATAGCGCACAATATCAACGAAATTCGCACTCGAACCAATTTCGTAGAAAGTCTTTTCCCCTCGCAGATACCCATAAAATTCAGCAAATGCAACACCGGAATCCCCGATCGAGCGGACTTTTTCTTCCACCTCGGAAATCTCTTTCAAAATTTCCTTTCTACGTGCAATTCTATCCGCGTAGAGATATACGTCTATATCCCCAACTCGTTGCTTAAAACGCATTAAATCAGACATTTCCTTCTCAATCGCCTCTTTCAATTCCGTAAGCGACCCAAGCGCCTCTTCAATAACTCGCTCCATCTGTCGAACGACAAAAAAGGCACTTTTATAGAAGGAAAGCATTTGTCGATAGAAATATTCAGGTTCTTGCGCTCTTTCACTTTTGAGCGTACCGTTAAAGAAGTCTTGCACGTCTAAAATACAGTTCATCAACTCACGGAAAGGTTTTGTATAGTACAAGCCCCCTTCCTTTCGCTCTTTGATTTCCCCAAGTACGGCACGGCGCACACGCATAGACGAGTTTTTAATTCCTTCGTATGCGCTAATTTGTGCGGTACACTCTTTTATAATGTCCGAAATAAAGTCTTTGCATTCTTCACCCGTGAAAAGCCCGTATAAGTTATCGAAAACTTTATCCAACTTCTTCTTTACGTCCGCAACAAACTGTGGCGAGTAGACATACTCTAAATATTTCGGAGTTTCCTTTTGCGTAGGATCGATTTTGTCCGTCAAATCAATTTTTTCGTTTTTCAAAACCTGCAAAAAGTATTCGTATGCAGTACTCGTTTTTACACGTTCTAAATCCAAAACTGCGGCAAGCTCGTCAATAAACGAATTAAAGGAATTGCTCGGCGTGATAATCAATACGTCGCGCGGACGTATATTTTCATTATTATACATAAGATAGCTCAAACGATGCAGCATAACCATCGTTTTTCCGCTACCCGCGCAGCCCTGTAAAACAAAATTGCTATCTTCTGGCTGCGTAATAATCTCATATTGCTTTTCTTGAATCGTTTCGATAATATCCTTTACCGCCGATTCTTCCTTACGGTTTTTAATAATTTCCCGAAGGAAAGGATCGAGCACGTTTTCCTCATCACGATCGGCAATTTCTTCCGCTGAAAGATAATCTTTTAAAGATAAATATTCGTTCTTAAAATCTAATATCTGACCGCTTTTTGCACGAATTGCACGTCGTAAAATCGTTTTATATTCATACTCGCCAAAGGTAAAAGACGAGCAACTCTTTTGATAATACCGACGGGCAACAGGCGTACGCCAATCGAGAATTTCCAATCGGATATCCCCTTTTTTGCCGATATAATAGCTATTATATCCTTCCTTGTTATCGATAAGATCCATACGGGCAAAATATGGTTCGTCAAAAAACGGACGGTATGATTCCATTTTCGTTTTTTCTTGCTCAATCTCAGCATTAAGCTGCAAAACTTCCCGATAATTTTCCGCCGTGGTCTTTTCTTTTTCCAATTCCTGAATACGATTTTGCGCAGCGCGAATCGCTTTTTTGTGCGGACGGATACGGGCAATGCGCAACATTTGCATTACCCCGTCTAAATGTTCGTCCTCATACCCCTTTTGATATTCATCGTCCAAAAGCGAGAGAAACCACTCGTGGTCCCCACTCTTTTTTGGGTTGAGTTTTTCTAATAAATTTTCATAAGGAATATTTTCAGCCATATACAGCTCCTATCTATCACTTATTTTTTATAATACCATATTCATAAGAAAAAAGAAAGGGTTTGAACAAAAATTTTTCCAAAGAATTTTCGCATTTTTCAACAAAAACCGCCTTGCTCATTCAAAAGCAAGGCGGTTAACGTTTTTTTGATTACATTTTATCGGGAATCCCGATACCGAGCAAGGTGAATGCATTTTTCAATGCTTGCAAGGTCGCATTTGTCAGAGCAAGACGGAAATTCTTCGTCTTGTCATCCTCAGCTGCAAGGATTTTGCAGTTAAAATAGAATTTATTGAACTTTTGCGCCACGTCAACAGCAAAACGGGAAATGCACGAAGGTTCGTATTTTTCCGCAGCCATCGCAACCGTTTCAGGGAATGCTGCAATCCCTTTCACAAGCTCAATTTCTTCCAAGGAAAGCTCCGGGATTTCGTATTCCGTGACGATTCCGCCCTTTTGGAGTACCGAATTCGCTCTTGCACAGGTATATTGTACGTAAACGCTCGTTTCACCGTCAAAATTGAGCACTTTATCATACGAAAAGACGATATCCTTAATCTTGTTGTTATAAAGCGCACCGAAGATAACCGCGCCTACGCCAACCTTTTGAGCAACGTCACGTTTATTTTCCAAATCGGGATTCTTTTCGTCAATAATCGTATAGGCTTTTTCAATACACTTATTGATAACGTCTTCCAAGAAAATTACGTTGCCCTTTCTCGTAGACATCGTACCTTCTTCCAAAGAAACCATACCGTATGCAACGTGTACAAGATCTTTCGCCCACTCCTTGCCCATCAATTCCAACACCTTGAAGAATTGTTTGAAATGCAAATTTTGCTGATAAGCAACCACGTACAAGCACTTATGGAAATCATAGGTATCCTTTCTATACTGTGCCGCTGCCATATCGCGCGTTGCGTAAAGGGACGTACCATCCGATTTCAAAATCATACAAGGCGCCATGCCATATTCTTCTAAATCTACGACTTGCGCGCCACGGCTTTCAACCAAGAGTCCCTTTTCCTTTAATTCGTCGACAACCGGCTGCATTTTGTCTGCAAAAAAGCTCTCGCCTGCATACGAATCAAAATGAATATCAAGCATATCGTAAATGCGTTGTACGTCTTTAAGCGTCAATTCCTTAAACCAATGGAAAAGCGCTTGACATTCTTCGTCGCCCTGTTCAATTTTCTTGAAATATGCGCGTGCTTCGTCGTCGTATTCGGGATGAATCTCCGCTTCTTGGTGGAATTTTACGTACAATTCGTTCAAGGCACGAATACCACCCTTTTCAATGACGTCTTTATCACCCCAACGCTTGTATGCCGAAATGAGTTTACCAAACTGCGTACCGTAGTCGCCCAAATGATTGATTCCGACCGTTTTATAGCCAAGGAAATTGAAGATACGATACAGAGCACCGCCGAGCACCGTCGTGGACAAATGCCCGATATGGAAAGGCTTTGCGATATTGATGGAAGAATAGTCCAAGCAAATCGTTTTACCCGCTCCATCCGTTGCCGAACCGTATTGATCCCCTTCTTTCAAAATACGATCTAACGTCGAGCGAACAAAATCCCCTTTGTTGATTTTGAAATTGAGATACCCATTTACCGCCGAAACTTCCGAAAGCACTTTTTCCGATGCGACCGATTCGTCGGCGAGAATACTATTTTTCAAGTCTTCTGCAATCATTACGGGGCTTTTGCGCATCAATTTTGCAAGCTTAAAGCAAGGCAGCGCATAATCTCCCATTTCCGTATTCGGGGGCAATGCAATTAAATCGTATAATTCGTCCTTAGTCAAACCTTCAACGTTTAATTTTTCCGCAATATATTTCTTGTAATCCATAAATCTACCTACGTTTCGTTATTACCATATTAATATAACATATTTTTTTAATTTGAGCAAGTATTTTTTCAAATTAGCCGCGTTTAATTTGCCAAAATTTAATTTTTGTATTATAATAGAGCGGAAAAAAGCTTAAAAGGAACGAAATTTCTATGAAACTTGGTGTTGTAGGTCTTCCCAACGTAGGGAAATCCACTCTTTTCAATGCAATCACACATGCTGGTGCGGAATGCGCAAACTATCCCTTTTGCACAATTGAACCGAACGTTGGCGTCGTAGCTGTACCCGACGAACGCTTAGATAAGCTCGCGGCTTTATACGATAGCAAAAAGGTCACCCCTGCCGTTATTGAATTCGTTGACATCGCAGGGCTTGTAAAAGGCGCATCGCGCGGAGAAGGCTTGGGTAATAAATTCCTTTCGCATATCCGTGAGGTAGACGCAATCGTACACGTTGTACGTTGCTTTGAAGATGCAAACATCACCCACGTCGATGATAGAATTGATCCCGTTTCCGATATCGAAACGATCAATTTAGAGCTCGTTATGTCGGATATGGAAGCTGTACAAAACCGTATGAACAAGGTAAAAGTGCAAGCTCGTGGCGGTCAGGATAAGAAAGCCGTAGAAGAATACGCTTTCTTGGAAAGACTTTACGCACACTTAGAAAGCGAAAAGCCTGCTCGCAACTTCCCCTTTGTAGACGGCGAAGACGAGTTTATGAAAAATTGTTTTCTCTTGACGATGAAACCCGTTATTTATGCGGCGAACATTAAGGAAGCAGATATGGGCAAGGATGAAGACTCTCTCCCCTTCGTTGTAAAAGTAAAAGAATTTGCGGCAACGGAAGGTGCGGAGGTGCTTGTAATTTGCGCAAAAACGGAAGAAGAACTTTCCCAGATGGACGACGAAGACAAGGCGTTGTTTATGGAAGAATTTGGGCTTGGCGAAAGCGGGCTTGACCGTTTGATTAAAAAATCCTATGCGTTGCTTGGGCTTATTTCCTACCTTACGGCTGGCGAAAAGGAAACGCGCGCATGGACGATTACGAAAGGCACGAAAGCTCCGCAGGCAGCTGGTAAAATTCACACCGATTTTGAAAAGGGCTTTATCCGCGCAGACGTTGTAAACTGGGAAATCCTCGTCACACTCGGCTCTATTCCTGCTGCAAAAGCGGAAGGTAAAGTTCGCTCGGAAGGCAAGGAATACGTAATGCAAGACGGTGACGTTGTAGAATACTATTTCAACGTTTCCAAAAGATAATTATTAAAAATGAAAAAATAGGCGCGAGCAAATTTTGCTCGCGCCTATTTTCTATATTCCTTAATTTTTATAATACACCCTTTTCCTGTAAATACACTTCCAAGATTTTTGCAGTAAATTCCACCATATCCGCACAAGAACGTTTTTTATAATATTCCGCAGTACGCGCTTCCGCCTCGCCGCCGATTTGCACGGGTACTTTCATGCCTTGCAACAACTCCCCGCAAATCAAGCTGCCGTATTCCGCTTGGAACTTTCCGCAAAGTTCTTGTACGATTGCGTACGTTTGTTTCTTATTTTCAGGGGTGTTTTCCGCTTGCGATAAAGTCATACCGATTACAGCCGCCATACCGCTCACCGCACCGCAGGTTAAACGCAGTCTACCCAAACCACCGCCAAACGGGAGCATTATCTTGGCAATTTGCCCTTCATCTATACCGCACACGTCCGAAAATGCGAGTGCCACCGCTTGCGAACAAGCATATCCTTGAAGAAAATATTCTTTTGCTTTTTCTGCTCTTGACATTTGTTTGCTCCTTATGCTATAATAATTGCTATGATAGAGAAACTCTTTTATGCGGAAAAAACGGCTTTTCCGAATTCTAAATCCGCAATCGAAAAAATATTATCCGAGTTTTACGGAATAGAGTCCCCCATTCTTTCCCATACTGAAAATGGGAAACCCTTTCTAAAAAACGGAGAACTTTCCTTTTCCATCTCGCATACGGATAAGCTACTTTTTCTTGCTTTTTCCGATGCGGAAATCGGTATCGATGCGGAAATGCGTACTCGAAAAGTCTACTACGCACCCATTTTGAAAAAGCTACACCCAACCGTTTGCGAAAAAATCCATTCCAACGAAGATTTTTTGCGGATTTGGACGATCTTGGAAAGTGCCGTCAAGTATATCGGCGGCAGGATTGCTCGTGATTTGAAAGAGTTTTCTATACAAAACGATACGTTATATTACCAAAATCAGCCCTTTAAGGCTACGTTTTCTACGCAGGTATTTGACAATCATATCATTACCGTATGCGGGAAAGACTTTGATAACGTATCATTTATGAAATTATCATAACACAATCAAGATAAAAAATCAAGAATAATAGAGAGTTTTTACATAGGAGAAATGAAAATATGATCGGTGCAGTCATCGCTATGCAAAGCGAAGCGGATATCCTTTTAACGAAAATGCAAATCCAAAGCACGCTGAATATCAGCGGCAAAACGGTACACGTCGGTACGGCGTACGGTAAAGAAATTGCCCTTTGCATTTGCGGCGTAGGAAAAGTAAATGCGGCGCTTGGAACACAGCTACTCGTAAGCAAATTCCATGCGGAAAAAATCCTCAATTTCGGCGTCGCCGGCGGACTTAATTCTTCCACCGAACTTTGCCAAGTTTACCGCATTTCTCACGCCGTTCAATTTGATTTCGATTTGGTCGAGCTCAACGGCACGAAAATGGGTACTCTTAACGAATACGAAGAACCCTACTTGCCCCTTAATGCACTCAATATCCCCTTCCCTGAACGCAAACTTGGAACAGCGGATCGTTTCAACGATTCCAAGACGGATTTTCAGCTTTTAACCCAAGAATTAGAAGCGGATATTCGTGATATGGAAGGCGGAGCAATCGTACAAGCCGCACTTTGCGCGCAGCTCCCCGTCTACTCGGTGAAAGCAATTTCCGACGTTGCTGGGAGCGGTAGCACGACCGAACAGTTCTTGCAAAATCGAGATAAAGCACTTAAAAACTTACAAGCGGTACTTCCCACAATTTTCGAAGCATTATAACAAGAGAAAACTTTTTTGAGGTGGATTATGGTCGATTTAGGCGACTGGAACGAACGGCTTGCCCCGCTTTTTGCGGACGAGCGATACTTGAAAATCCGTAAATTCTTAATAGACGAATATAGAAATCATACCGTCTACCCCGATATGTACGATTTATATAACTGCTTTAAGTATACGCAGTTTGCAAACTTGAAAGTCGTACTCTTGGGGCAAGATCCCTATCATAACGTCGGTCAAGCACACGGCTTATGCTTTTCGGTGCAGGACGGCGTACCCAATCCCCCGTCCCTTGAAAACATTTTCAAGGAATTGCAAGCGGATATCGGTTGCGCTAAGCCGAAAAACGGCACTTTGACGAAATGGGCAAAGGAAGGCGTGCTGCTTATGAATACGTCTTTGAGTGTACGTGAACACCAAGCAAACTCCCATTCCAAATGCGGCTGGGCGTGGTTTACGGACAGCGTCATCAAGCTGATTTCCGAACAAAAAGAACACGTAGTATTCATTCTTTGGGGCGGAAACGCAAGAAGCAAGAAACCGCTTATTGATACGTCCAAACACTTAATTTTGGAATGTGCGCACCCGTCCCCTTTGTCAGCGTACGCAGGATTTTTCGGCTGTAAGCATTTTTCGAAAACGAATGCTTGGCTTGAAAAACAAGGTTTACCGCCTATTGATTGGGATTTGACGAAATAAAAAATATATAGCAAAAAAGAAGGCGTTTGCCTTCTTTTTTTGCTTTTACATTAATTTTTCCAAAATCTTTTTCAAGGCATATTTGCAATGCTCGTAGGTAAGTCCGCCTTGGAAATATGCTGTATACGGCGGTTTCACAGGCGCGTCCGCGGAAAGCTCAATACTCGCCCCTTCCACAAAACAGCCAGCCGCCATAATTACTTTGCTATCATACCCTGGCATATCCCAAGGTTCTAACGTTACAAAGCTATCCACCGGCGAAGCTTCTTGAACCGATTGTATAAATGCACAAAGTTGCTCAGCCGTGTCAAATCGAATCGCTCGCGTAATATCCGCGGGCGTTTTTTCAAGTTTTGGGAAATTTTCATAGCCAAGATTTTCCATACATTTTCCAATCACCAAGCTACCCTTTATCGCTTGGTTTACCGTATGCGGAGCCATAAATAAACCTTGATAGAACAAACGGTATCCGTAGGCATA
>JAZORL010000042.1:0-4132 GCA_045656625.1 Candidatus Scatosoma sp.
AATAATATATGGCTATTAAATGGTATTTTTCAAAAAAGGGAAGACTTCTTAGCTGCGTTTCCAATAGCAATCACAATAATCTTCTTTCAAATAAGTTGCCGCAGTAGTCGCATTTGATAAATCACTGCTTACCAATTCTTCTGTGTGGGTTGGTAAAGTAGCCGTCGAAACCGTCCATCCGTTTGTACACTCAAAAGTGATATTCGATAAACCATTACAACACCAAAAAGCACCGTTACCGATGTTTTCTACGCTTTTAGGAATAATTACTTCATTCAAATTGTAACAATTTGAAAAAGCGTAACAACCGATAGTTTTTACACTATTTGGTATAATTACATTTCTTATTCCATAGGTCCAAAAAGCATAATCTGCAATTATAACCGTTTTTTCGTTTATTACACAAGTCGTAGTCGTAGAATCTATCATTCCTAAAAATACGTAATAATCATTCCCTTTGCCGTTCCCCAAGTAGCACCCATTGTTATATTGAGTATATGTAATTCCAGTTGCATTAAAAGCAGTGCTTCCCACAAAAAGTAGACTATCGGGTAGAATTATATTTGTCAATTTGCTACAACTTCCAAAAGCGTTATTCGCTATTTGAATAAGCGACCGAGAGAATGTTACCGAACTTAAATTGGAACAATCCGAAAAAGCAGAATCCCCCACCGATAAAATGTTATTAGACATAATTAAAGTTTGTATAGTCTTACAATAAAGAAACGCTCTATTTCCTATCGTTCTTATCGGCAACCCCTTATACGTGTCAGGAATCGTAACGGTGCTATCCGTTCCCTCGTAGAGTGTCACGGAATAATACGTTTTGTCATCCGACAGCGTATAAACAAGACCGTTTGTAGCTGAACGCCATTTTGCATAATACTTTTTCTCTCCGTAATTGCCAACGGGAATGGTTTCAATTTTATCGCCGTCGAGCGTTGCGCTTGCATACCATCCGTCAAAATAATATCCGTCTTTCGTGGGGATAGGCAAAGTGGTTTGATTTTCAATATCATACTCTTTTACGGCTGAATCGGAAAGATTGCCGCCGTTAAGATAGTAAGTAATAGGGTATTTCGTAGGTACATAATATGCCGTAAATGTGGTTTCTTTGTTTACCGTATACGGGAACGATACGGTTTCACCGTTTACCTGCCATTCGCTAAACGTAAAATATTCCTTTTGATTTTCTTCGGGAATAGAAACGGGGGCGTTGACTGAATAGGTTTCTTCTACCGTTCCGCTCATAATTTCCGCACCTTCACTAATAAAAGTATAATCAAGCATTTTGTTTCGATAGACTTCTACCGTATAAATGGTATAATATCTTTCATTGAGAACAACGCTCAAATATGCGGTGTTCGCGCCTTCTTGTAATTCGGTCACCCTACCGAAATTGTAAATTTCTGTTAAGTTTTCATCTTTATAAAGAGTAGCCGTGCAAGCTTCGTCAATCGTAATATTCTCAACGATACCGACAGCCGTAGTGGAATTTCCTACCCTCGTTTGCAACGTTGTTCCGTTAAGCGTAAAGCCGTCGTTTACGGAAAGAATCTCACTCGAAAACCATTTCGCAGTTAAAGTCATATCGTCCGTCACGATATAACCATAAAACGACCATTTTTCCCCGTCAATATACCATCCGTCAAACACGTAGCCGTCTTTTGTCGGTTCGTCAGGGCGTATTACCTTATCGTACTTATTGATGGATTGAGTCGCAACCAAAGAGCCACCGTCGGAATCAAACGTAACGGTGTAGGTCTTTACCGCCAAAATTTCGGCAACTTGTTTTTCAAGTTCCGCGATTTGTTCCGTTTGTGATTTATCCGTATTTTGAATTTCGGTAATCAATGTTTTAAGCTCGTCTACCTTCGTTTCATATGTCGCCGTTAAGTTCGCAATAGATTCTTCCAACGCTTTTTTATTTTCTTCCATCGTGGCTTTTGCTTGTATAATTTCTTTGTCAAAAAGCCCCATTGTCACGATATATTCGTTGTAAAAAATCTCAATTTGATACGCGTTGTCTTTATCTGCTTGGATTAGCTCGGCAATCTTTATTTCGTATGCGGTTTTCAATTCCGCAAGTGCGTTTGCGTTTTTCGTATCGCTTGTAATGAGTTCTTCTACTGTTGCAAGATATTCCGTTTCTAAATCGGTAATAGCTTTCTTATTCTCATTATTCGCGTTTTCAAGAGCCACAACCTTGTTTTCGTATGCTGTTTTTAACGCGGCGAGAGCCGTTGCGTTCGCGCTATCTGCTGTTATGAGCCTTTCTATTTGTTCGGTATATTCAGCAGTCAAATCGTCAATCGCTTTTTTGTTATCGTTATCTGCTTCGATAAGTTCAGTAACCTTGGTTTCATAAGCCGTTTTTAAGTCAAAAAGGGCTTTTTTGTTGACATTATCGCTTGCAATCAATTCTTCCACTTTGGCAAGGTATGCTTTTTTAAGCTCGTCAATCGCCTTTGCGTTGGCTTCGTCTGCTCGCACAAGCTCTTTAACCTTGTTTTCGTATTCCGTTCTCAACGCTGAAAGGGCGGTTGCATTTGCACTATCGGCGGCAACGAGTTTTTCTACTTGTGCTGTATATTCCGTTGTCAAGTCTTCGATTGCCTTTGCATTAACCCCGTCGGCAGCTTTCAATTCTTCAAGGCTTACTTCGTATTCTTCTCTCAACTGTTCGAGATTTTCCGCGTTTGCGTTATCACTTGCAATCAGCTCCGCCACCTTTGCAATATACTCTTTTTCCAAATCTTCAATGGCTTTTTTGTTGTTTTTATCCGCTTCTTCCAAAATCGCAACCTTGCTTTCGTATGCGGCTTTCAAATCCGCAAGAGCCGTTGCATTATCGCTGTCAGCTTTTGCGAGTTCTTCCACCTTTTTAAGGTATGCTTTTTCAAGCTCGCCTATCGCTTGCGCGTTATCTTTATCTGCTTGAATAAGGTCGTTTACCTTATTTTCATAAGTGGCTTTCAGTTCCGCAAGAGCTTTTGCGTTATCGCTATCTGCCTTTGCGAGTTCTTCAATCTTTGTCGTGTATTCCGAAGTCAAGTCTTCAATGGCTTTTTTATTCGTTTCGTCCGCTTGCTTGAGTTCTGCTACTTTTGATTCGTAAGCAGTCTTTAACTCGGAAAGAGCGGTTGCGTTTTTGCTATCTGCGGCAATAAGACTTTCTACTTGCGCCGTGTATTCGGCAGTCAAATCGTCGATTGCCTTTTTATTGTCGCTATCCGCTTTCTCTAACGCCGCGACCTTGCTTTCGTATGTAGATTTCAACTCTGCCAGAGCGTTTGCATTATCGGTATTCGCTCGTGCGAGTTCTTCTACTTTTGCTGTGTATTCGACTTTTAAGTCGTTAATAGCTTTTTTATTTGTTTCATCGGCGAGTTCAAGCACCGCGATTTTCGCCGCATATTCCGTTTGCATAGCGGTTATCGCCTGTTGATTAGCCGTTATTTGCGCTAATAACTCGCTGTCTTTTGCTTTGTATTCTTCCGTCAATGCAGTGATTTTTTCATCGAGTTCGCTTTTATTACCGTCAATCGTAGCTTGCAATTCCGCAATAAGACTGTCCGTTTCCGTTGTCGTATAGCTTTCGTCGCAAGCCGTGAGTGCGAACGTTGCCGTAATGCCCATTGCAATCGTAAGCATAATCGGCAGTAATCTTTTTGTCCTTTTCATTATGTTTATTCTCCTTTTAGTTTATTTCGCAAATGAAAAAGTGCCGTCCTACGCGAGAACAGCACCCGTAGAATACTCATTCCGCATAGTTACCACACTATTTTCGAACAACCATTTTTTGAGAACGATTATTGTTGCGAAACTCATATTGCTACCAATATGAAGTATCGTTCTCAACAGGGCATAATATCCCCATATCAAGATGTCAAAAATAGTCATAATAGATTCGAAAAATAATGTGGTACTATCATTTTAGCACTTTTTGCCTATTTCGTCAATGGTTTTTCTATATCTATATAGAAATTTTACGGTTTAGTGGTTTTGTATTGTCCGTACAAGGCTACATAAGCGACCTTCCGAGAAGTGGCGTAAGATTTTATCGGGGGCTTCCGCGAAACGATAAAACGCCTGTTTTGTGTACTTATCAGGGTTGCCGTAATACACTACC
>JAZORL010000043.1:0-2567 GCA_045656625.1 Candidatus Scatosoma sp.
AAAAACGCTCAAATTGCCTTTGACGGATAGAGAAATTCCCGTCGTAGCCGACGAATACGTTGACCCTGCTTTTGGTACGGGCTGCGTAAAAATCACGCCTGCGCACGACCCCAACGACTTCGAAGTGGGTACGCGCCATAATTTGCCGATTATCCGCGTGATGAACGACGACGGCAGTATGAACAAACTTGCAGGCGTATACGCAGGCTTGGATAGATACGAAGCGCGTAAACGCATTGTTTCCGATTTGGAAAAGAGCGGTAATCTTGTCAAGGTAGAAGGGCATACGCATAACGTAGGGCATTGTTATAGATGTCATTCGACGGTAGAGCCTATCGTTTCAAAGCAGTGGTTTGTTAAGATGGAACCGCTCGCAAAACCTGCGATTCAAGCGGTTGCGAAAAATCAAGTAAAATTTGTTCCCGAACGCTTCTCGAAGATTTACTATAATTGGATGGAAAACGTTCGCGATTGGTGCATTTCCCGTCAACTTTGGTGGGGGCACCGTATTCCCGTATGGTATTGTAAAGACTGCGGTGCAGTTATTTGCGAAAAAGAAGATCCGACCGTTTGCCCTGTATGTGGTAGTGCGCACCTTCATCAAGACGAAGACGTACTCGATACGTGGTTCTCGTCTGCGCTTTGGCCCTTCTCGACGCTTGGCTATCCCGATGAAACGGAAGATTATAAATATTTCTATCCTACGGACGTGCTTGTCACGGGCTACGATATCATTTTCTTCTGGGTATCGAGAATGATTTTCTCGGGACTTGAACATACGGGTAAAGCGCCTTTCCACGACGTTTTGATTCACGGTATCGTGCGTGACGAACAGGGTAGGAAGATGAGTAAATCGCTTGGGAACGGTATTGATCCGTTGGTCGTTATTGACAAATACGGCGCGGACTCGTTGCGCCTTTCCTTGCTTACGGGCGTAGCGCCTGGGAACGATACTCGCTATTCGGATACGAAGGTGGAAGCTTGTCGTAATTTCATCAATAAATTGTGGAATGCGGCGCGTTTCGTTTTGATGAACGTAGAGGGGAAGAAGATTCCTGCAATCGAAGACGTGAAGCTTGCGCCTGCGGATAAGTGGATTATTTCGAAACTTCAAAATTGCATCCGTGAAACGACGGCGAATTTGAATAAATACGAGCTCGGCGTAGCGAGTGATCTCGTTATGGATTTCGTATGGGATAATTTCTGCGATTGGTATATCGAGCTTTCCAAGCCCGCACTTTATGGCGAGGATGAGGGTAGAAAGGCGGACGCGTTGGCGGTGCTTTGTTTTGTATTGGAAAATGCGCTTAAATTGTTGCATCCGTTTATTCCGTTCGTTACGGAAGAGATTTATGCGAACTTGCCGAATACGAAGGGCAGCATTATGATTTCGGATTTCCCCCGATATAATGCAAAGATGGCGTACAAGAAGGAAGCAAAAGCCTTTGAAGGGGTCATGGAAATTATCAAGGCAGTTCGTGCCATGAAGAAGGATGCGGAATGTCCTCCTTCTAAAAAGGTAGAGCTGAATATTGTCACCGAAAGCAAGCGTCTTATTCAAGCAAATAAGGATTGCATTATGAAACTTTCGGGTGCAAGCACATTAAACTTTGTAGAGGGTGTTTCGGATATTGACGGCAAGACGGTATCTTCCGTTACGGAAATTGCTCAAATTTACGTACCTCTTGGCGAACTTGTGGATATCGAAAAAGAGAAGGCTCGTTTGTCGGCGGAAATTGAACGTATTGAGAGTGAAATTGCAAGAGCAGAAGGGAAGCTGCACAATGAAAGCTTTGTTTCTAAGGCTCCTGCAAAGCTCGTAGACGCGGAACGTGAAAAGCTTGCGAAGTATCAAGATATGAAGGCGAAGTGCGTAGCACAGCTTGAAAGTTTGTAAAAATTGCATAAAAACCCACGGAAACTGCGGTTATCGTGGGTTTTTGCGTTGTTTTATAAAAAAGATTGAAAAAAAGTGTGTTCAAACGTTTGACAATGCTTGCCAAAAATGCTAAAATGTTAACGTTGGCTCTTTGGGCTTATTATGCCCTTTTGTGAATTACGGAAGGGGAAAAGTCAAAAAAGCCGCACAAAATTGCTTTCTTTGAAATTGCGATAAGGGCAATTTCGAGGGATATATTCTAAATTTTTACAAGGAGGTCAAAAATATGCCTACTATCAACCAGCTCATCAAAAAGGGTAGAGAACGTATCACGTACAAATCCAAGAGTCCTATTCTTGACAACTGCCCTCAAAAGCGCGGCGTATGTTTGTCCGTTACCACGACTTCTCCCAAGAAGCCGAACTCTGCTCTCCGTAAGATCGCACGTGTGCGTCTTACCAACAAGCAAGAAGGTACGGTTTACATTCCCGGTGAAGGTCACAACCTTCAAGAGCACAGCTCCGTGTTGATTAGAGGTGGCCGTGTCAAGGACTTGCCCGGTGTACGTTATCACATCATTCGTGGCGCGCTTGACACCGCCGGCGTAGCTAAGCGTAAGCAATCCCGTTAGAAATACGGTGCTAAACGCCCTAAGTAATTTACGGGTAACGCAAGCTAAGAAGGGAAG
>JAZORL010000044.1:0-2606 GCA_045656625.1 Candidatus Scatosoma sp.
TCATGTTTTTTCTCCTTATCAATTATTAGATGTTTATTTCAAATTGTTTTTCATTCTGATTAACTATTCTCGGTCGGAAAGGTTTTTCGCATATTGTTTTGGAGAGACTGAATAGCTCTTAACAAATGCGCTGTAAAACGCAGGATAATTTTTATATCCAACAACATGGGCTGTGTCTGTCGGGGACATTCCGCTTTCTAACAACTTCGCCGCTGTTTCAATTCGCTTTCTTGCAATATAATGCTTCAGAGTTTCGTTCCTGTCCCGATAAAATACCTTACCAAGATAATTTGAGCTTACTCCGATCTTTTGCGACAAGGACTCCACGGACATCGAATAATTACTGTCGCGCAGAAGCTGTCTTGCCATGCTCGTGTAATTTCTTCCGTATACGTTCAAGCTACTGCATTTATCATCTGACACTCCGATATTTTCAAGATAGGAAAATATCATATTAGCAAGTCCCATCGTGTGTTTTAGTATATCGACCTTGCCGTAATCGGTATTAAATCCAAGCTCGAATAGCCCGATCAATTGCTCAATATTGTTTGTCTTAAATATAAATTGAGAATTTCGAAAACCGACGTTATATACGTACTCGTTAAGCTGATCCCCTCTGAATATCAGCCAATAAAATTCAAGAGGATCATCGGGGTCAACTGCGATACTGTGCTTGAAAAACGGCCAGGATATAAAGCAATCACCTCGGCTTATGGGATGTCCGTTATAGCTCCCCTTACCGCCGACACATACGTGACAGCACCATTGTGTTTGCCAAAGTCTGTTGGTAATAGCTTTGCTTGGAAGTGCTCTTTCGTGACCTATTACCCACAACCAAACGGGTTCAGGCGGCTTTGACGGATAAAAATATATCTCTTTCGTATAGAACTCACTATTCGCTACGTTTGCAAATACTTCTTCACTGTCACCCGCCCAATTTGCCTTGCCATCGGAAACCTTTTTAATTGAAGCCGCATATCTTACGAACATCGATACTCACCCCTTTCCGAATACGCATACGGTCATACACTTAATCAAAAAGCAATACGGTAAAGTTTTTTGAAGCTGACAATATGAAAATTGCATAATTGTTTTTCATATATAAAGCGGATAACGCTCATCGTACACAAATTACTGCAATTATACATATTATATCACATTTCACTGTTTTTGTAAATTCTATCAAAAGGAAAAAACATTATTACATTCGCTATTTTTAAAGTTTGTTAATTCTACACAAATAAATACATATTAAATAATGGTAAAGCTTGAATTCACAAAAAAAGAACCAAGTCCATCACTTTGAACTTGATTCTTTTCTTAACTTAACGATATTTTATAAAACCGACAAGTCTACGCAGTCAAACGCTATATTCTTTGCGTGCGTTATTTTTTTTATGGGTTCGGGAGAGCTTGCAATGAACGTACAGTTTGTGAAACGAATATCTTCAACGGGTGCTGACGGCGTACCGTTTATCATCATTACGGCCTTGCATTTTCCGGTGATTTTCTCAAAAAACAGAGAACGTATGCTACTAATCTCGGTATCCTCACCGTCAAAAAGATTGATCTTGACAAAAATCGAAACATTATCCATCGTAATATTGGAAAAACGCAAGTTTTCCACAAGCGTAGCCTCTCTGCCGTAGTCGGACTGAATGAGCTTCTTGTCGGGGATTTCCAACCTCACGCCAGCGTTACAATCAATCATAGACAAATCGGAAAACGAACAGTTGCGTATTGTTCCGTCACAAACAAACGCAATTCTTATTGCAGAGGCCGGAGAAGTCAAAGTGCAATTGGTTACGCTGACGTTTTCGCATATCTTATTTTCCTTAAGAGATCTGCTGTTTGCCCTCACTACTATACAGTCGTCGCTGCACGAAATCCTGCAATTTTTTACCGTTACATTTCTACTGCAATTTACGTGAATACCGTCGTTATTGGGATAATTAAGATCGCAATCTATCGTTACGCGCTCAAAACTAACGTCATCGCAATCGTGAATCCAAAACGACCACCCTGCAGGTCCGTTAGTCAGCGTAATACCTTCAACCCTAACGTTTTTACATCCTGCAAAAAAAGTTACGCGCGGTGGCGTTGGGGCGTGTATTCTTCGGTACTTGGTATAGTGATGGGCATCCGTTGGCGCAAGCTCCGTAAAAGCCGTGCCATTAGCGTCAATCTTACCCTTTCCCGTAATAGATATATTCTCGCTCTCTTCCGAATAGATAAGACAGCAGCCTCTGTTTCTTGGCAAGTTTTGAGTATTTACGTGCTTTTTAGGAAAGTCCGGATAGTCACCGTATGAAACAATATCTCCCGATAAAATAACGTTATACGGGTATGGGCGAATATCAAAACGCGCATTTTCGTCATACTTTCCGCAGTTTGGTGAACCTAAAATAACACCGCTTTCTTCGATATGCAAATCAACGTTGTCTTTTAAAATTATCGTACCCGTAAGAAACGTTCCGTCGGAAATTATTACTCTTCCTCCGCCCTCGCTAAAGCACGTGTCTATCGTATTTTGAATAGCTGCGGTATTAATAGCTTTGCCATCTCCCACCGCTCCAAAATCCTGAACGTAAAAATCCATAAATTCA
>JAZORL010000045.1:0-4619 GCA_045656625.1 Candidatus Scatosoma sp.
GTTATAGCACGTTAGCCCTATTTAATAGTTGCTTGTATTTAGTTATTAAATGGTAGCACCCATTTAATAGTTGCCCACCATTTAATAGTTAAATGGCAGTACCATTTAACAGTTACATTGCGCCATGTAATAGTTAAATGGGGTATTACATACGGCGTGTACTTTGCTCGTATGTAATACTTGCTACCAATGTAATAATATACGGTTGTTAAATGGTATTTTTCAGTTCCTTATTGCGCATAGATTACTTCTTCGTCCATAATCTTTAAGGCTTCTTGCTCCAAGCAATACGCTTGATAGCGTTTTTCGTTCGCTTCTAAAGCTAATGCATTGATTTGAGCTTGTTTGTCTTTGTCTTTCAGTAAGGGGAACGCTATATCCCTAACGTGATTATCGTCAATCTCATCCACAACAGAGCCATAGGTGTATCTTGTTATTAACTCATAGCCATAGTCAGAAGAAAGGAATACGCTAATATACCCTGCCATTTCTTTGGAAGCTGGAACAATACGTATAATATGTTGATTTGCTGCCCAATTTTCCCAATGCTTACCGACAAGAGTCACTTTACCAATAGTACCACTACACGTTATTAACGTCATATTTTCGCGTAATGCTAATTGTTGCTCAATTCTTCCACTGTGTTGCGCCAAGGAAAGGTATTTTTTATTCGTAGGGTCTAATTCACCCAATTGTTTTCCACCTATAAATACTCGTCCATACCCTTCTTCGACGTATACGCGCTTAAAACGACCAGGAAGAATTACTTGCTTGCTTATCCGTTCATCACCGATAGTAGTCACTTCGTCTGCGTGTTCTTTCAAATGGTTTACTATTGCTTTCACCACAGGAACGTGATAGGAAGCGTCCGTGCGTTTATTCAATTCGCTTAATTTTACATTAAAAGTTTCTACGGTATCGCTTGCATTTTGCATTTCCTCAATGGGGGGCAGTTTTAATTCTTCAACAAGCATTTGTTCTGCCTTATCGAGAAGCACGTTTGATTCGTCGCGCAATTCATACGAACGTATAATTAAATCGTGAATTTTCTTTTTGATTGCTTCGGGTGCATTAGGAATAGGCACGCTTGCAAGGTGTTCAGGTTCTATTTGTTGTATGACTGCGCCGTAGATATTAGAACAAACCAATTTCTTTCCTATTTCCGTCTTCAAATACGTGTAAACATATCCTGCGTAATCAAAACATTCTAATCGAATTGCGTGTTCGCTTACTAACAATTCGGATAATGTTTTATTTACCAATGTTACATTGCCAATCGTTCCTGAACGGGAGATTAAAACAGTATTTTCTTTTACTCTTAAGTCTTCCACCTTTTTGTCGTTAAGCATAAACTTTACGGGGCTTGGATAAATATCAAGCATTTCGGAACTGCCGACAAAGCCAATCGAGTTAATAGAATTTGGTTTAATATAATTTCTTTTCAACCTGCCGCCGTAATGTGCTTTTCCCACAAATCCATCTGGGGAAATAAGATTAACTTTGGGATATTTTGAATTTTTGATAATATTATACGCTTGTTTTGCTTCTACGTCGAAAACGCTTGCTTCAAGGCGTTTTCCTCTGTCGATTACGTCAGAAAGGGTAACCGCACACCACTTAATTGTGGGATTATCTATTATATTTACCACGCTATACCCTCCTTCTTTTTCCATTCCTTAAAGATTTGAGGAATATCAGGAGTTTGGTCGTCCACAACCTTCTTTTTCTTTGCGTGAACGATAGAGTCTTCTTCTGTGATAACGCTGTCGGTGTCATCTACAAGAATTTCATTCCCTTCGTTATCTCTCTTGAAAAGGGGATTGCCGCGTTTATCGTGTCCTACCTTTTCAGCCATAGCCATAAAGATATTATAATCGGACATTACGCCATTCTTTTCTTCATTGTCTTTTTCTGCTTGGGTTTTCTTTTGCAAGAAAAGAACGGACGTTTGCGTACCATTACGAGGTTGGAAAGTGTCTGCGTGCAAATCCACACTCGCAATAATTCTATGATTTTTAATCATCCATTCTCTAATGTAGCCCAAGCCAGGCGCACCCAAGATAGAGTCGGGAAGAACAATACCCATACGCCCACCAGGCACAAGAAGTTGCGTACAACGTTCAATGAAAAGAATTTCAGGGGGTACGGACGATTGCAATCTATTCGTCTTCGTCCAAACACCAGTCTTTTTATTGTTTTCCCAAATATGCGCCAGCTCGAATTGCTTTAACACGGCTTCATCTTTAATGGGGATTTTACTACCAAACGGGGGATTTGTTACGATTACGTCGAAAAATTCAAGTGTTTCGTGATTACGGATAGAAGACTTATCCACGCCCAACGCTTCTGCGAATTTTCCACGGAATTCGTCCAGCCATTCGTGCGGAGGCAATAAAGAGTTGGTTTGCAAGATATTACCACTTCCGTCGTTGTTCATAACCATATTCATTTTGGTTGCTTTTACAAGGTCGGGGTTGATATCGAAACCAAAGAAATTGCTTGCTGCCATTTCAGAGATTTTGTCTTGGAACGCTTTGATTTCATCGCTATCCCAATCTTTACGAGCTTTTCCTAACGATTGAGAGAAATCTCTTTCAAGTTCACCGATTACGTGTGTCATTGCCGTAACAAGGAAACCACCCGTACCGCAAGAGCTATCTAACACTCTTTCATCCATAGTGGGGTTAACCATTTCGACAACCATTTTCATTACGTTTCTCGGCGTAAAGAACTCACCTCTATCGCCACGCAAATTTGCGCCTACGATTTCTTCGTATGCTTTACCTTTAATGTCGATATCCGTATTAAGCAAGCTATATTTTTGCAATTCGCTTACGATATAAGCAAGGCTACGAGGATTCAGCTTGATTTCGTCGTTAGCATCAAAAATCTTGCCGTGCTTTTTCTTTACACGTTCAAAGATTTTGGATATACGCTTTTTAACCGTTAATTGCCCGTCTGCATTTGAACGTTCTTCGGACGTCGTGTAGAAGTCAAGGGGCTTGGGGATATTTCTTTCATCTTCGATTTTGCAGAATATCACCTTTAACAATTCAAAGAACGCAGGTTGTTTTTGTAAACCGTCATTCACGTGAATATGGTTATGGCACGTTTTGAACACAAACAAGAGATTATCGTCGGAAGCATTTTTCAACGATTGTCTTTGCGGTCTATTGATTTCATCAAGATTGCCGTCAGCCGAAGGAATATCGTTATAATCAACGAACACTAAATTACCGTGTTCATCAACGCCCTTTTTGAATACTTCCTTTTGCTTACCATTCGTCCACATACCCCATTGACAGTTAGGGCACGCCGACATATACGATTTCAACTGCTCCACGCCTTCTTTGGCATTACGTGCGTCAACCGTTTCTTTCTTACATTCAATAATGATTTTTATGTTGTTTTGCGTTAATTCGGTGCAATCCTTATCAAAGATTACAATATCCGCACGCGGCTTGTTCGAGCCAAGTTGTAAAGTATATTCGATTTTGATTTGCTTGGTCGAATATTTATGTTCGTTGACAAGTCTTTTTTCAATGGTTTGCCTTACGTATTCTTCGGGGGTATCATTACGAAACTTTCCGTCAATATAGTCGGAAATCTTACCTTCGGGAATTACTATTACTCTTGTATCAGCCATTATTTTTATCCTCCGCAATCTGCTTGCTTTTTATTCTTTATGTATTTATGTGTTTATTCTTTTTTTGAAAAGAGTGCGTTTAATGTTGTACGAATTTTATCCAATTCTTTGGGGTGTTCTTTAATAAGAGCCGTTATGTCCGCAGGGAGTTCCCCACGTCCTTCTGCTGCCATATTCAAAAAATCTATTCGTTGTCGCTCGGTGATTTTCAAACATTCAAGCATTTTATACTGTATGTCGGGCGGAGGCGGATTAGCTTTACCAGACAAAATATCGTAAAAATACGGCTTTGTGATTCCAACAGTTGAATAGAAACTTGACTGTGATATACCCGTCTGCTTGATTATTTCTCGCAGAAAGTCGCCAAACTCTTTTTTGTCTTTCGGCATCCGATTTACCTCCTTATAGTATGTATGTAAACATACTAACATACTAACGAAAAAAAGTCAAGCGTTTTTATGTAATAAAAAAGAATTCGGCTTGAATACCGAACTCTTTTTCGTTTTTAGTGCGTTTGAATGGTGCGGATAAGGCTACAAAGTCTACCTTCCGAGAAGTGGCGTAAGATTCGGTCGGGGGATTCCGCAAAGCGATAAAAGGCTTGTTTCGTGTACTTGTCGGGATTGCCGTAATACACCACGTAGCGCAAACCAAAGGCAAACTCTTTCTTATGGAATAGCCGTTCAAGGGGCGATTGCCAACCTTCCAACACGTTGTCCGCAGTATGCCATATAAACACCGAGCGAGTCTTCGCCGTAGGGTATTTGTTGCCGTAGTTCATCACGTTTTCAAGCATTTTCAAACCTTCGCCAAAGTCGGGGTTGCCATAGGGCAGGTATGCGTTGAACGGATGAACGAAGAACGCTTTATCGTTGTACCCGATAATATGCAACTTCGTCTTATAGGGGCAAAACTCTAATGCCCGTGCCACTTTTGTTATGTTTTGCTTCATACGGTTTGCCACGATTCCGCG
>JAZORL010000046.1:0-10907 GCA_045656625.1 Candidatus Scatosoma sp.
GGCTTGATAACCTAATTTATTGCCCAGAAACGATGGGTAAACTTGGTCAAATAGGCACAATAGAAGAAATTGTTCGGTTTTGCAAGATAGATAAAATCTATACCCCCGCGGTAGATTTTGGGCATATAAACGCAAGAGAGTGGGGAAGTTTGAAAACTGAAAAAGACTATACCGAAAGGCTAGAATATATGATTGCCGAGCTTGGTTATGAGAGAATGAAGAATTTTCACGTTCATTTCTCGAAGATTATGTATTCGGCAAAAGGCGAGGTAAAACATCTTACTTTTGAGGATACCGTGTATGGGCCGGAGTTTGCGCCGCTTGCCGTTGCGCTCAAAGAATTGCGCTTAAAACCGTATATTGTCAGCGAATCGGCGGGTATGCAAGCGGAAGAAGCAAGAGAAATGAAGGATATTTACAATAAATTGTAAAAACATTCCTGTGGATACTTGACGAGCGCGCTTTTTTTTGTTAAAATAGTAACGAGAGGAATATGCGCTATGGTGACGAACGGTAAAAGAGTATTAGATTTTTCCGAGTGTGAAGCGGTGTACGTTTCGCAAATGTTTTTATTGCGGTACGTGACGGGCTTGGAAGCGGAAAACGGTTGTGCGGTCGTCGATAAAACGGGCGTGACGCTCTATACCGATATGCGGTATATGGAAGCGGCGGAAAAGCTCTTAAAGGACACGGACGTGACGCCGTTGCTTCATAAGCAAGACGAAATCTTGAAACGGCTTGCCGCTTATAATTCCGTTGGTATTTCCTTTGAACAAACCACCCATGCGGAGTTTTTGACGCTTGAAAAGGCAGGGGTAAGACTCGTGAATATCGACGAGAAGCTTGCGCAGGCAATGACGGTCAAAAACGAGTGGGAACTCGAAAACATATCTAAAGCCTGCGAGATTGCCGAGAAAGCGTTTTTAGCGCTTTTGCCTGAAATTAAAGAGGGTATGACGGAGACGGAAGTCGCCGCATTGCTTGAATACAATATGCGAAAGCTTGGCGCGCAGGGCTTGTCCTTTGAAACGATTGTGGCGTTTGGTCCGCATGCGGCTGTCCCGCATCACGAAACGGGTTCGACGAAGCTGCGCTTTGGCGAGGAAATTTTGATAGACTTTGGCTGCAAGGTCAACGGCTATTGTTCGGATATTACGAGAACGTTTTTATTCGGCGACGACGGCAAGCACGAAGAATTCAAAAAAGCGTATGCGGCGGTGTTGCAAGCGCACGAGCTTGCAAAAGAGCAGATTACGTCGGGTATGACGGGCGCGGAAGCGGATGCGGTTGCTCGTGAATACTTGAAATCGCAAGGCTACGGCGAGCTGTTCACCCATTCTTTGGGGCATGGAATCGGCTTGAACGTACACGAATATCCTTCGGTTAGTCCGAGAAATACGACGAGTAAACTCGTAGACGGTATGGTCTTTTCCGATGAACCGGGCGTGTATAAGGCGGGGGAGTACGGTATCCGTATTGAAGACACGGTCACGCTGAAAGATGGGAAAATTAAGAGCTTTATGTCTTTAACGGACAGAAAGCTAATCATTCTCTAACAAAGGTTGATACGCTTGATAAGGGCGTTAAAATAAAGAAAAAAATAATTATATGTAATACAAGGAGAAAAATTGTATGGCACAAATTTTGGCAGGCGATATTCGTAAAGGTGTTACCTTCGAATACAAGAGCGGCGTTTACACTGTTACGGAATTCCAACACGTAAAACCCGGTAAGGGCGCAGCATTCGTAAGATGTACGCTTAAGAACGTTGTTACGGGTCAGGTATTGTCGAACGAAACCTTCAACCCTACCGCAAAGCTTGAAACGGCGCAAGTAGAAACGAAGAAGATGACGTATTCCTACTTTGACGGCGAATTCTACGTATTCGTAGACGAAGAATGGAACCAAGAAAACCTTACCTTCGATCAAGTAGAAGAAGCGCTTAAATATATCAAGGAAAACGATATGGTTACCGTGAAATTCCTTTACGGCAAAGCATTCTCCGTTGAACCTGAAAACTTCGTTGAATTGAAGGTTATCGAAGCAGAACCCGGCGTTAAGGGCAACACCGCTACCAACGTTATGAAGAACGCAAAGGTAGAAACGGGCGCTACGATCCAAGTACCTATGTTCGTAGAAGAAGGCGAAACGATCCGTATCGATACGAGAACGGGCGAATACATGAGCCGCGTATAATTATCGTAAAAATAGTTTAACGCTCACGTATTACAATTTAGCAAAACCTTTTAGAAATGCAGGATATTGCTCTATCCTGCATTTCGTTGTACTCTTTTGAGGTGAAAAAGTATGAAAGCAGTTGCGCAACGGGTAAAGAAAACCACGTTAAAAGTAGATGGGGAATTGATATCCGAGATTCCTTTTGGACTTACCGTATTTTTAGGTGTGAAAGTCGGCGATACGGAAAAAGAAGCGGCGTACCTTGCAAAAAAAATTGCGGGGCTGCGTGTTTTTGAGGATGAAAATGGAAAAATGAACTTGTCCGTCAAGGACGTAGGCGGTGAGGTTTTACTCGTTTCCCAGTTCACGCTCTATGGCGATACTTCGCATGGTAATCGTCCCAGCTTTACACTTGCGGAACGTCCCGAACGTGCGCAGGAGCTTTACGAATACGCCGTGAAAGAGCTTTCCGCTTATGGTATTGTTGTCAAAAAGGGCGTCTTTGGTGCGGATATGCAAATTGAACAGCATAACGACGGTCCCGTCACGATCTTGATGGAGGCGTGAGATGAAACTGCGATTTTTAGGTACGGGTGCGGCGGAAGGCGCGCCCGCCTTCTTTTGCCAATGCGAAGTATGTAATGAGCTCCGTAGACGTGGGGAAAAGGAATACCATACGCGCGCGCAATATATAATAGAGGAAGACTTGGGGATTGATTTTCCGCCCGATGCCTATTATCATGCGCTCCGTTTCGGGTTGGACTATTCCAAGCTGAAATATTTGTTGATTACGCATAGTCACATGGATCATTTTTATGCGCACGATTTCATTCTTCGCGGTTATAAATACTGTGCAGTCATGGAAGAAAAATTAACGATTTATGGCAATGCGGAAGTGAAAAAGGTGTTTGACGAATGTACTCGACGCGAGTTGCGAGAGGAAGTGAAGGCACAAATCGACGTGCAAGTTGTGGAGCCGTTCAAGTCCTTTACCTTTGGCGAATATACGGCGACAGCGCTTTTGGCGCAGCACAGCAAAACGGAAAAGGCATACGTGTATTTGATTGAAAATGGGAATAAAGTGTATTTGCATTTGACGGACACAGGCAGATTGCCAGTTGAAACGCTCGATTATTTGGAGGAATATTTGACGAAAAAGGGCAAACAAGTAGATTTTGTCACCTTTGATTGCACGTTTTTGTTCCGCACGGCAGGGGAAATTTCTCGGCATATGGGCTTGGAGGACAATAGGGCGATGCAAGAGGAATTTTTGCGTCGAAAAATTACTAATGAGCATACCATGTACGCAATTACGCATTATTCTCACAACAATTCCCCTTTGCGTGAAACGTTGGAAAAAGCGGAAAAAGAATACGGCTATTTGGCGGCATTCGACGGTTTAACGGTTGAAATATAGCTCTATAACACGTTAAAAAGTAGGAAATTTGATAAAAAACGGCTAAAAACAGCAAAAAAGCGGACAAAAGTCCGCTTTTTTTGTGTGACAAACGTACCTTTAATAATTTCTTACAAAATGATAGGTCTGGCTTGGCTTGTTGCGCATTTTTCCTGTTATCTTTTTGTTTTTTGTCTATAAACGCCCCCTTAGGGGCGTTTTTTCTCATTTTTCGAGGTCTACTGTGGGTAGAAAAGTGTAATTCTACTGTGAGTAGAGTCCAAAATGTCATATAGTAGAGTGACAAAATTGCGTGGTGGAATGATTTTCCGTGAAATTGGATTGCGTTTTGGGTAGAAATATTATAGAATAATATTGCGAATTATGCGGAAAGGTATTTCATGCGCAGATTAGCGCGAAAGCCAGAGGGTTTTTCTTAAAGTGACTTGATGGTTGTGAGGAAATGCGATTTGCAGGCTTCGTGAAAAATGAAAAAACAAAAGAAAAAGAGATTCGATAAGGAGAATAAATCAAATGTCGACCAAACCCATCATCCCCATCTTTTATGCGTCGGATGAAAACTACTTACCTTACTTGGCTGTATCGCTTGCTTCCCTGAAAGAAAATGCAAGTAAGGATTATGCGTATGAAATTTATATTTTGAATGCGGGCATCGATATGTCTAAGACGGACAAAGTAATGAAATTTGCGGAAGAAGATTTCGGCGTTCATTTTGTGGACGTAAGCGAGCAAATGAATTATATTAAGAGTGCGTTGCAGCTTCGCGATTATTATACGGGTGCCACCTATTATCGTATTTTTATCGCAAATATGTTCCCGCAGTATGAACGTGCGCTGTATATTGACAGTGACACGATTATTTTAGGAGATATTAGCAAGCTTTGCACCGTGGATATGGGGAATAACTTGATTGCCGCAGTACCCGATGGCGCAGTAGCGAGCGTACCTGCTTTCCGTCTTTACACAAAAGAGGTGCTTGGCATCGACGCAAAAGAATATTTCAACGCAGGGGTTATTTTGATGAACCTCGACGCGTTTAGAGAATTTGATTTCTACGGCAAATTCTGTGATTTGTTGAAAAAATATAAATTCCGCGTAGCGCAGGATCAAGATTATTTGAACGTATTGTGCCATAAGCGTACGTTGCTCCTTGGTATGGAGTGGAATAGAATGCCGATCGGCGGCACAACGAATGAAAAACCCGAGCTTGTTCACTACAATTTGACCCTCAAGCCTTGGCATTACGACAACATTTTGTTCCAAGAATATTTTTGGGAATATGCGAATAAGAGTGAATATTGCGACGTGATCAAAGCGGAGCTTGCAGGGTACACCGGCGCACGCAAAGAAAACGACGCGATTTGCGAGCAAAAGCTTATTGAGCTTGCGATTGCGGAAGCGCAAAGAGAAGACAACTACTGGAAAGTTTTTGGGAATAAATAAGTAAAACGAGGTGGCAGGTATGGATTTATCCAAACTTTCTCCTTATAGAAAGGAAGTATTAAACCGTATAAAGGAATACGAAAAAGCAGGCAGATTCGACGAGGACGTCGAGGACGATCCCGAAGCGCCCGAGCTTTTGCCCGACAAGGTGGATTATCTTTGCAAAAAGCTTTCGAGCAAGATTAAACGCAAGGTAGCGAATTTTATTGGCGATCGGTATTTCTTGGGACTTATCAAGAAAGATATTTTGGTGATTGACGGAGTGACGGGGGAAGAGCATCTCTCCGCGCTTAAAAACGGCGCGATCGTCACCTGCAACCATTTCTCGGCGTTTGACAATTACGTCGTATTCCATTGCATTCGAAAGGCGTTGCCGAAAAAATATCTCTACAAAATCATTCGCGAGGGGAATTATACGAATTTCCCTGGATTATACGGATTTTTGTTCCGCAACTGCAACACGTTGCCTTTGTCGAGTAACCGTCGCACGATGATCAATTTTATGTCGGCGGTAAACACGCACTTAAAAAACGGCGAAAGCATTTTAATTTATCCCGAACAAGGGATGTGGTGGAATTATAGAAAGCCCCGTCCTTTCAAGGTGGGCGGCTTTAAGATGGCGTACCGCGCGAGAGTGCCAGTACTTCCCACCTTTATCACAATGACCGACGACGAACGCTTGGACGGTGACGGCTATCCGATTCAAAGATTCACCTTGCATATTATGCCCCCGATATATCCCGACGAGACGCTTGGAGAAAAGGTGGGTGCGGAAAAGATGAAGGACGAGGCGTATGCCCTTTGTAAGGCAAAATACGAAGAGGTATACGGCGTACCTTTGACCTACGAGGAAACCGAAACGGCGGAAGAAAACACGGAAAATCAGGAAAATGAGGCTACCGTGTCCGAGATGAATGAGGCGGAAGAATGATTTTGTATTTAAGCATTATCGGCGTATGCGTACTGATTATTTCAGGAATCGTGACGCCGATTTACAACGTGAATTTCTTTTATGCGCTTGGCTTTGCGGTACTTGCGGTAGTATTGGTAATCATCGTGGATGCATTGGTAGCGACCGTTTGTCGATTGCTCCCTCAAAAATGGGCAAGCCACGAGAAAAAGGTGTACACCGTTTCAGCGAAAGAAAAGAAATTTTATGAGAAATTAAAGATTCGTAAATGGAAGGATGCCGTACCTGAAATCGGTCAGTTCACGGGGTTTCGAAAGAATAAAATTGTCGATCCCAAAAGCGTAGAGTACTTGGATAGATTTCTTTTAGAAATTTGCTATGGCGAATTGGGGCATACGTTTAGCTTACCGCTCGGATTCTTAATTTTACTTCTTTTCCCGATCACGAAAATTTGGCTTGCCGTAGCGATTTCCGTAGCAATTGTGAATATTTTCATGAATTTACCCTCACTTTTCATTTTGCGTTATAACTCCTATAAATTGGAAGTATTGCGCAAGAGCTTGCTGAAAAAACAACAACGCGCACGAAAGAGTGAAGCTTTGGAAGAAGCTGCAACGTCGGAAGCGTAAGAACAACTTAAAAGACGTAAAACAGCGGATTTTTCGTAAAATCCGCTGTTTTTTTGTGCATAAAATGAAAATTTCAAAAAAAATTAAAAATTTTTTCTAAAAAAAGAGGGAAACGGACTTCTTTTGTCGAATATATTATTATAATAATATATTTTCGGGGCATAGTATTCTATGGCTCGCACAGTTTGACAAAGCGAAAACTGCGTGAGAAGTGAGAATCTTTTAGGTGTTTAATATGATAGAAAGGGAAAAAATGAACGTTCGGGAACGGGTATGCGAAAATGAGAACCGCATATTCTCTCCTTATGCGAAGAAGTCGGCGGAAACGGCAGGCAGGGCAAGAGAAGAGACACCGTGCGCATTTCGCACCGAGTTTCAACGGGATCGTGATCGGATTATTTACAGCAATTCCTTCAAACGTTTGAAAAACAAAACGCAAGTCTTTTTTGCGCCCGAGGGGGATCACTATATCACCCGTCTTACCCACACCTTCGACGTTTCACAAATCGCGCGCTCTATTTCACGCTCGCTTGCATTGAACGAGGACTTGGCGGAAGCGATTGCGCTTGGGCACGATTTGGGTCATACTCCCTTTGGGCACGTGGGCGAAAGGGTGCTTAATAAACTTTCGTCGCATGGATTTATGCACAACGAACAGTCCGTTCGCGTGGTGGACGTGATTGAAAAGGGCGGGCGAGGGCTCAACCTTACACAAGAAGTTCGTGATGGGATTTTGGAGCATAAGAGTTCGGGGAACCCCGCAACGCTGGAAGGTATGGCGGTATCGCTTGCGGATAGGATTGCCTATATCAATCACGATATCGAGGACGCAATTCGCGCAGGGCTTTTGACGGAAGAGGATTTGCCGAAAGCGGCGGTAGAACGGCTGGGCAAGCGCACGAAAGAACGTATCAATACGGCGATTGCGGATATTTATGAAAATTCTTACGGAAAGCCGTACGTTTGTATGTCCGATGAAGTGATGGACGCCACGAACGAATTGCGGACGTTTATGTTTGCAAGAGTGTATGATTATTCGAACGTAATTATACAAGAACGCGCGGAGCGCATGCTCACGCAAATGTTTGAGTATTTTATGCGGCATACGGACAAGCTGCCCACGCCTTATTTGAAGCTTTTGGAGTCGTGGGATAAAGAGCGAGTCGTGTGCGATTATCTCTCGGGAATGACCGATCGGTATGCAATTACCGTGTTTGAAAATATTTTCATTCCCTCAACATTTTCAATAGGAGGTAGAACGTGATCGGCGGAAGAAATTTCGATTCCGAATTCAACGTATTTTTGAAAGAGCTTAAAGAGCGGAGCGATATTGTCGAAGTGATTCGCAGCTACGTCGCAGTCGATCGGAAGGGCGGAAATTATTGGGCATGTTGCCCTTTCCACCACGAAAAGACCCCATCGTTTGCGGTCAATGAAGCCGAGCAATTTTATCATTGTTTTGGCTGTCAGGAATCGGGCGACGTAATCAAGTTCGTGCAAGAAATCGAATCGACCGATTTTATGGGCGCGGTGCGAATTTTGGCGGACAGAGCGAAGATGCAAGTTCCCGAGAGCAATTTCGATACGGAAGAATCCATTCGGAAAAAGAAAAAGCGGGATAATATGGCGAAAATTTTGCTGGATTCCGCAAGGTTTTATTTGAACAATTTGTATAGCGGTGACGAGCGTGCGGACGCACACCTCGAATATATTGCAAAGCGTGGGCTTTTCCCCTCGACGGTGAAAAAGTTTGGGCTTGGCGCATCGCTGGATTTTAACTCCTTGCCCGAGTATCTCGCAGGGAAGGGATATTTTAGGGAAGACTTGATTGACAGTGGCGTTTTGGCGGTGAGCGAGAAGAATAATCGAATGTACGATTCGCTCGGCGGAAGATTGATTTTCCCGATTATCAACGCCTTTGACGAGGTGATTGGCTTTGGTGGGCGCGTGATGGAAAAGACGAAGTTCGCCAAGTACAAAAACACGAAGGAAACCCTTCTCTTTGATAAGAGTAAGACCCTCTACAACGTAAATCTTTTGAAAAAGCTCAAACGAGAACAGCCCATTCAAGAGGTGATTATCGTGGAAGGGTACATGGACACGATTTCCTTATACCAAGCAGGGTTTAAGAACGTCGTTGCGTCCATGGGTACGTCGCTTACCAAAGAACAGGCGCGGCTTATTAAACGCTATACCGATAACGTGTTGATTAGCTACGATGGGGATTTCGCAGGGCAGAAGGCCGATTTGCGAGGCTTGGAAATTCTTGATGAGGCGGGCTTGCATTTGCGTGTTGTACCGATGCCGGACGGACTTGATCCCGATGACGTGGCGAAGCAGGGCGCGGACGCTTATCAAAAATGCTTGGACGCGGCGATGCCGCTCATCGATTATCGGCTCCATTCGCTTGAACGGAATTATGATTTGAGTAAGACGGAAGGGAAACGCAGGTTTATTTCGGCGGCGCTTAAAATCGTTAAGACAGCGGAAAGCGAGAGTGTAAAAGAGGAGCTTTTGAAAAAGCTCCGTGATAAGACGAACGTTTCATATAGCGCACTGGAGCGAGATTTGCAAAACGCAAAATCGGAGACGGAAGAAAGCGAAGATGCGCCGAAGGAAAAGCTTGCAGAGGCGGCGGCTGGTACGGACAAGCAGCAAAAAGCCAAACGGTTCATCTTGGCGGCAAAGCTATTCGCCGCGCCGTATGCAAAAGAGCTTTCGGTGGACGAGCTACCGCTCACCGATGAAACGCATATCCTTATTGCACGTTATATTTCCGAGCACGAAAGTAGGGGCGAGAGGATTCGTCCAAGCGAGCTTTTCGAGCTGTTGGATGAAAACAGCGCGGAGTTCAATGCGATTCTTGACCTAAACTATGGGGAGCGCTTGAACGGAGAAACGGCGGAGAGGTTCTTTGCCGACAGCGTAAAGACGTTGCGATTGGAAGCGGTAGAAAAGCAAATTGCGGAATGCAACGCGCAATATGCGAGTACGCTGGACGTGAACGAGCGGAAAAAGATTTCGACCAAATTGCTTGCGCTCGTGCAAAAACAAAAAGAATTAAAAAGAAAATAAAAAAAGAGAGAGCGGGTGACCGTTCGGTATAAACGGAGGATGAAAAAGTGAATATATCCGAACAAAAACTTAACGAAATCATTGGCGGCATTATCAATAAGTTTGGCAAGAAAGGTAGCATTACGACCAACGAGCTTTGCGATATCATGGAAAAATTTGATACGAATCCCAATCAAATCGATTTCGTATACAAATCCTTGAACGATGCAAGCATTCAAATCGTAGACGAGGACCAAAGAGATAGAGAGCTCTTTGAACAAGCGCTTTCCGATATTGGTTTGGACGACCCTGTCAAGATGTATCTTAAAGACATTGGTAGAGTGCCTCTTCTTTCGGCGGAAGAAGAAATCGAGCTTGCAAAACGTATGCAAGAGGACGACGTTGCGGCAAAGAAACGTCTTTCCGAGGCGAACCTTCGTCTTGTCGTTTCGATTGCAAAACGCTACGTTGGGCGCGGTATGCTTTTCTTGGACTTGATTCAAGAAGGGAACTTGGGGCTTATGAAAGCGGTAGAAAAGTTTGACTACCAAAAGGGCTTCAAATTCTCTACCTATGCGACGTGGTGGATTCGTCAGTCGATCACGCGTGCGATTGCCGATCAGGCGCGTACCATTCGTATTCCCGTGCACATGGTCGAAACGATCAATAGATTGACGAGAGTGCAGCGTGTATTGATTCAAGAGCTCGGCCGTGAACCGACCCCGAGCGAGCTTGCTGAAAAGATGGGCGTGACGGAAGAAAAGGTGCGTGAAATTCAAAAGATTGCGCAAGACCCCGTTTCCTTGGAAACCCCGATCGGTGAAGAAGAAGACAGCCACCTTGGCGACTTTATCGAAGATGAAAAAACGATTACTCCCAGCGATTCGGTTGCGACCACGATGTTGAAGGAACAGCTCCTTGGCGTGTTGGATACTTTGACCCCCCGTGAAGAAAAGGTGCTTCGTTTGCGTTATGGTATCGACGACGGCAAACCCAGAACCTTGGAAGAAGTGGGTAAGGAATTCAACGTTACCCGTGAACGTATCCGTCAAATCGAGGCGAAGGCGTTGAGAAAACTCCGTCACCCTTCGCGCAGTAAGAAGTTGAAAGACTTCCTTGAATAATGGGCTACGGTAAGAGAATTGACACCTTGTGCTCTTTATTGCATAAGGTGGAATCGTTTGCCGACGTCGGTTGCGACCACGGCTACTGCTCAGAATATATGTTGAAAAACGGGCTGTGTGAAAAGGCAATTTTGTCCGACGTGAGCAAGGGC
>JAZORL010000047.1:0-9828 GCA_045656625.1 Candidatus Scatosoma sp.
AAGGGTACCGTGTACGCGGTGATTGAAAAAACGGGGAATTGGTACAAGACCTATTACCGTGGTAAAACCGCCTATATTTATGCGTCTTATTTTTCCGCCTTCACCTTACAAAAAAGCACGGATACCGACGTCGAAGAGGTAATTTCAGAAGGGTATAAACTCATCGGCACACCTTACGTGTACGGCGCCGTACGTTTCCACGACGGCAAGGGCAAACTTTTGAAGGGGTTTTCCACGAGCAAATTCGATTGCTCGTCGCTCATGCAATACATCTTTTATCAAGGCGCAGGCGAGCTGTTGCAGGTAAATACACGCACCCAAGTCGTGCAAGGGAAATTCGTTCCGAAATCCGAGCTTCAACGAGGGGATTGCATCTATTTCACCAACGCCGAACGAGAAAATAAAACGGGCGTTGAACGAATCGGCCACGTCGCGCTGTATCTTGGCAACGACTATATTCTACATACCGCGTCCGACTACGCGCGTATAGAAAAAATGACCGCCAAACGCTGGTCGTATTACGTCGAAGCGCGGCGGTTTATTTGAGTAAAAAATTGTCTATCCACGTGTTTTCACGTACCTTTTCCGAAAGCGAGCAAGCGGTGATAAACAACACGCGTTTTGCCCCTGCTTTTAGCAGTTTTTCCGCACAAGCGCTACCCGTTGCGCCCGTCGTCATAATATCGTCGATGAGCAGCACCGTCCTGTCCTTGCACAGCTTTTTCTCTTGCACACGATATGCATCCTGCGCATTTTTTCTTCGGGTACTTTTATCCACGTCCTTTTGTGAAAGGGTTTCCACACGCTTATACAGCATATTTTCGCAAAGCTCAGTTTCCACGCCCTTTGCTTTTAGCCTATCGCAAAAGGACTCCGCAAGCCGCTGTGCTTGATTATATCCACGCTCTCTGATTCGGTTTTCCCCCATTGGTACGAATACCACAAGCGGCGTTTCCAATGCAAAATCAAATAGCCCCTTTTCGAGAAAACCATCTGCCATACGTTCGCCGAAATACCTCGCAAGCCACGGCTGACCGTTCTTCATTCGGTTGATAAGCGACGCCGTTTCTTGATGATAGACAAACGGGGAATAGCCCACCTCAAACGCAGGCGCATGCGACTTGCACTCCAAGCAAACCCCCTCGCTTACCGTTTTTCTGCCGCATTTGGGACAAGTTTGTTCTTGGTTTTTGGACAATACCTTTTCACAATCGTCGCAAAGGCGAAAATGCGGATAGGTAAAAATTTCCCTGCCGCAGCGATCGCAGGTATAGCCAACCTCTTCCGAGCGTGTTCTGATCCCACGAAAAAGTCTTTTACAAAAATCCCTGATTTTCCCCATATTTTCTCTCGTAAAGAAACGGACATACAGTATTCAACGCATACCTGTATGCCCGTTTTTTCATTTTTTTATGAATTTTCAACGTTTTCGGTTTCTTCCTGCGCCGCTTTTTTACGTTCGTAGCGAACAAGCAAATAAGCAATCACAATACCGACCGCAAGCAAGGCTACGCCCAAGCCAAGATCCAGCCATTCCACGCCCGATTTCCACGATAAATAGGTTTCCATAATATCGCCGTTGCAGAACATCGAAAGAATCGAGCCGAGCGACAACCCCACGATCATCGAGTACGCCGTATGCCGTGCTTTTCCAAAAATATGGGTTAAAAGTTTCGAGAAGGTCAAAAGCCCCACAAGGAACCCAAGCGCAAAGCCACCGTAAATCCAAAATACGCTGGGGTTCAGCTCCCAATAAGTCATGCTGATACTTTCTATCAAACTGCCAAACCAACCCACAGCCATCAAAAAGGCACTCGCGCTTAACCCGGGCACGATTTGCGTGACCCCAACGACGTAGCCGATTGCAAGCGCCAACACAAAATGCCACCACGCAACGTTTGCAAACTTATCCACGCTCACGATGTCCTCGCCATAGTCTTTCGCGACGGTGACCGCCGAAAAACACCCAAGTCCAACGGGAATCAATAACCCCAAAATGAACAAAGTGACACGTTTTGCATTCATTTTTGCGCCTTTAATTTCGTCTTTCACGGCAGGGAATGCGCCGATCATGAGTCCTGCAAATAGACAAACGACGGCAAAGGGTATCAGCTCTAATAGCTTTTTCACGCTAATAAACCCGAGCAATATACCTACAAGCATACCAAGCACGATTGGCAAAAGGAATACAAAGCACTGCTTGAATTTTTTGAACAAGTTTCCAAGCGCATATAAGAATTGATCGTAAAGCTTGAAAATAATTGCAACGGTCGAGCCGCTGATCCCCGGCACAATCACCGCCAAGCCGACAAAAAAGCCGAGTAACGCACTCTTGCTCCACGTTTTTTTGTTGTATTTGATTAAAGCAATTTCAAGAGAGTCTTTTTGCATCGTCTACTCCTTATAATACATACCAAAACGGGGATATCCCGTAGGTTTTTTCAAGTTTTTCTTAACTTTCGGTGCTTTTGCAAACGGAATTTCCACACCCTCTTCTTCCCGCTCTTTGCGAATCGTTTTCCGCAAGCCAAACAAAATCAAGCCCGTCACGAGGATTGCAAACAGCGCACCGCACACGCCGCCAAGCGTATTCACGCCGATATCCTTAAACTCCGCCGCACGACCTTGCGTAAAGGTTTGGATACTCTCGTCGATAGCAGGAATCACCAAAATTAACAACAACGGAAAAATCAAATACCGTTTTTTCAACGAGTAGGAAAGCGAGCACCAAGCCATTGCCGCACCAAGCGCTGCAAACTCTAAAAAATGGGCGATGATTCGCACCCAAGCATGCAAATGCTCGTACGCAGCGCCCGTTGCCGTCGCAATTCCCGATTCAGGTGCGACCCAACCGGCTACCGTTTGCACTGCATTTACGACCGTAGTGCTTTGTTTTCCCGATTGTTCCCCCGTTTTTAAGGAATTTCCAAATATAAAGGCGAGCAAGGCAACGCACACAATCGGAAGCAAAATCCGAAGCGCCGCACGCCATTTTTTTCGAGTGGATTTTTTCATAGTTCTATTATACGCCAAAAAGGGACGAAGGTCAACGTTTTCAAGAAGATTTTTGCTATTTTAACGGAGTTTTTTTCCGCATTTTTACCCATTATTCGAGGAAAATAGACCTATTTTTACGGGTGAAAGGATTTATAATTCCATTAAAATTATTTACACGCCTACTAATGGGCGAGAAAAGGGCAAGCTATGAATTACGTCAAAAAAATGTGCATTTTACGGCAGATAAAGCAGGGATTTTCGGGGGATGGAAAACCCCTTTCGGGTTTAATCAAGATTGAGCAATACGGCAAAAATCTTGCTGTGGAAATTTCCATCATCAATTTTGCGCCCCTTGCCTTTGGGGAATATTACTGTCTTCTATCCGATGGAAAGGGCAAAACGGAAATGCTCGCCTTGCGCGGAAAAAGCATTTTTAATATCCTCTCCGACGTGGATATTTCGAGTGGGTTTTGCGGCATCATTTGCCACGTAAAAAACGAAGTGACGCCGATTGCTTACGGCATCAACGGCAACGGCGTTTACGATTGGCGAGCAATACTCAACGCAACCCTGCCCCCCGTCTTTCCGCATACTCAACAAGAAAAAACGGCAACAACGGAAATCGCCGAATCGATTTCTCTCCCCCCAACCGAACCGATAAAAAACAACGTTTCTCAGCCAAGCGTTCCCCCTCAATCCCCAGCTTACGACGATGAAGAGGTCGCAACGGAAAATTATTATAAGGAGAAAGAATATGAATGCGAGCAGCTTCCACAAACTCAAATCGATGCACGTACTCAAAGCGCAAATCAAGAGCAGGACGAGAAAGAAGGGTCAGACCCTGCGGAAAATGTCGATGCTGAAAGCATACTCCACCCGATTGCAACCGATCCCGACGGGTATTACTTGTCCGTAAAAGCGGAAATTGACGAGCTGTTTTCCAAGTATCCGCGCGACAACACCCTATGCGGTGCGTTTTCGTGCAGCGAATGGGTTCGCGTACAGGGCGAAACGGACTCACCTCAATATCTCGTAGGCGTGCTTTACGACGACGGAAAAGCAAAGTATATTTGCTATGCACTCGCCGCAAAAGACAAAGACAATCCCCCCGAAGAAATCCGTGACGTTTGTTCCTTTGTTCCTACGAGTATTTATGAGGACACGCAGGGCTTTTTCGTAATTTTCCAAAGCGCAACGAGCGGCATTTGTATCAAACCGAATCAAGCATAGTTTTTTATGTTAAACGCTTGACTTTTTTTCATGATGAGCGTATACTTGTTTTTAATAAAAGCCCATGAGAGGTACGTATGAAAAAGACTTGTATTCTTCACGCCTATTCCCCATCGAAAAAATTGGCGTTTACCGCATTATTTTCCGCCCTTTGCTGCATTGGAACGGTAGTAATTGCCATTCCCTTGCCAAACGGTTATTTTAACGTCGGCGACGTTTTCGTACTGCTGGCCGGTTGGATATTAGGTCCTTTTTACGGCAGCGTTGCCGCCGCCGTCGGAAGTGCGCTTGCAGACGTTGTAAGCGGCTATGCCATCTATGCTCCCGCAACGGCGATTATTAAGGGCGGAAGTGCTTTCCTTGCGTACATGGTATGCTTATTCCTTAAAAAAATCTTCAAAAAGGATTCCCTTGACCCTATCGCTCGTCTTTTCTCCGCACTCTTAGCGGAAACGTTTATGGTGATAGGCTATTTGCTTTTTGAGAGCCTTTTATACGGCTGGGGCGGTGCGGTGCTTGCATTATCGGGCAACCTTTTGCAAGGCGGTTGCTGCACAGGGATTGCAACGGCGATATTCTCCGTCTTATATCTTTCCAGCTCGACCAAAAAATTCTTATCAGAGCTCCGAAAATAATACAGTTTGAAAAGGAAAGCGACGGCAAACGCCGTCGCTTTCTTCTTTTTATTCGTTTGTTTGCAAAGGCAATCCGTTTTGCTTTTTCTTCGTTTTCCAAATCCGCAAGAACACAAAAATAGCAAGCAACGGGAAAATCGCACCGACCGCCATACCCGCTTTCATACTCAACTGCTCGATGGACAAATGCAAAGTATTGGCAAGGTTTGCCCCCCAACCGCTTTCCGCAACTGCGTCCGTCACCGCCCCGACAAGCTGCGGCGCTGTCGACGCACCAAGATCACCGCCAGCTGCCATCATCGCATACATAAACACGCCTGCCGTTGGCATTTTTTCCGCTGCGACAATCAAGCTTCCCGGCCAAAGCATCGCCGTACAAAACCCCGTGACTGCGCAAGCAAGCAAGCCGATAATTGCGACGTTGGAAAGGATTGCCACCACGTAGCACACGAATGCGCCAAGCGCGCTTAAAAAGAGTACCCTTTCGATATTTTTTCCCTTCTTCGCGTACATGGTACGCCCCAAGCCAAGCATAAAGCCAAATCCAGCGACGCCGAACACGTCCCCCCACACCTTCTTGACTTTGAGCGCTTGTTCCAAATACCCCGAGCTCCATTGTGCCATAGACACTTCGCTCGCACCGCCCAAGAAAATACCGAAAACGCACAGCCAAAGGGCTTTCGATTTCATCAAGGCGAGCGCGCCCGTGGCTTTTTCGGGCGTTTCCATCTTCGGGAATTTTGCTCTTAAAAAGAGGGCAAAGGATACGAGCGGCACAAGGGCAAGCCCCAAGGCAAGCCATTGCCAATATTTGTGATCGAATAGGAATAAATAGAGGGTCGCAATAATAATTACTCCCACGACTCCCCACGCATAAATGGAATGAAGCTTACTCATTTCCTTATCAGGGTTTTCGCTTGGAATCGCCCCTACAACGGAGCTTAACAATACCTCTGCAAGCCCGCTGGATGCGGCAAAAATAAAGGTACCGAGTACCAGCCCCGCATAAACGGCGTTCGGGAAAAGGGTCGGCGCAAGCGCAAAGAGCGTAAGCCCCACCGCCGCAATGACGGGTGTGATTTTTACCGTCAAAACAATATTGAATTTATGCGAAAAGAAAGAGAATATCAAGTCTATGCCAAGCTGCGTCAAGAAATTAATCAATACGAGCGTGCCCAATAAAGTAAACGAAATTCCATATAAATTACGGAACAACAAAAAAAGCACGGGGGGTAAACTCCCTACGACCGCCATTGTAATATTGCTCGCATAGCATGCATATTTCACGCGTGAATAAGTTTTGTCCATCACAAAATGTTCCTTTTGTTAATCCCCCTTATTATATAGCAAAATCCCCCTTTTTGCTACTGTATTTTACACAAAAAATAGCCAACTTTTTGGTTATTTTGTCCCCTCTTTCTTGTGTAAAGGTGCGAATATCCGCTTTTTATTGAAAAGTTCTTGACAATTTTTCGAAAAACCTTTACAATTATATACCCATCCCCCACTTTACGGAGAAAACTTATGAAAAAATGGATTTCAATCCCCTCCCTTGTTCTCGCTTTCATGCTTACAGGCTGCTCCGCCCTTTCAAACGACTCCACGTCGAATGATTCCCTTCCGCCTATTACGTCCGAAGGACCGGTTAGCGAAAACAGCGAAAAGCCTGAATCAAGTGAAAAACCTGAATCGAGTGAAAAGCCCGAATCGAGTGAAAAGCCCGAGCCCCCGACAAGCGACGAAGACTGTACGCACATGGATACGAATCAAGACGACGAATGCGATGATTGTCATATTCCTTTGACGGTGACCTTGGATTTCTATTCCATCAACGATATGCACGGCAAGTTTGACGACACCTATGCAAATATTGGCGTAGACGAAATGAGCGCATACTTACGCAATGCCCAAACGGTGAGTGAAAACACCGTCCTTCTTTCGGCTGGTGATATGTGGCAGGGCAGCGCGGAATCGAATTTCACGCAAGGCAACGTCGTCGTAGAATGGATGAACGATTTAGGGTTTGTCGCAATGGCGATGGGCAACCACGAATACGATTGGGGTTCCGCACCCATTGAAGCAAATGCGGAGCTTGCGGAATTCCCCTTCCTTGGCATCAATATTTTTGAACGGGCTACGAATCAACGAGTAGATTACTGCCAACCTTCCGTTATGGTAGAAAGAAGCGGCGCAAAAATCGGCATTATCGGTGCAATTGGCAATTGCTATTCGGATATTGCGGCAGGTATGGCGGACGACGTATATTTTAAGGTGGGCAGCGAGCTTACGACGCTTGTGAAAAACGAATCGACCAGACTTCGCAATCTCGGCGCAGATTTGATTGTCTTTGTCGTACACGACGGCGAAGGAAATTATGATTCCTCTCTTTCGAACGGCTACGTAGATTTAGTCTTTGAGGGTCACACCCACCAAGAGGTACGCAAGAGCGACAGCTACGACGTATGGCATTTGCAGGCAGGCGGCGATAACGACACGGGGCTTTCCCATGCGCAAATCGAAGTGAATATCCTTTCGAATGAATACACCGTTTCCACGAAAATCGTCAAGCATTCCACTTATGAAAATATGCAAGACGACCCGATTGTAGACGAGATTTTAGATAAATACTCGGAAAAACTCACCGCCATCAATACCGTGCTCGGCACAAACGATTCTTATCGCAAGAGCGACGCTATCGTAAGCGCGACCGCCGAAGCGATGTACATCAAAGGTGCGGAAAAGTGGGGAAACAACTCCAAGTATAAAGGAAAAATTGTGCTTGGCGGCGGTTTCTTGCAAACGAGAAGTCCTTACTATTTACCCGCAAAAGAGGTCACCTACGGCGACATTTATCCCCTGCTCCCCTTTGACAATCCATTGGTTTTGTGCGAAGTGAACGGCTCTCGTCTCCAATCCCAGTTTATCAATAGCAAAAACTACGTTTGTTTCTACGGCGAGGACGGTCAAGCAATCAAAAACAACGTGAGCGACAACGAAACCTATTACGTCGTGGTGGACACCTATTGTGCGAACTTTAATTTCAAAAGTCTCGGATTTTTGAAAATTGTCGAATACTACGAAGACGGCGATCATTCCTACTATCCCCGTCACGCGCTTGCGGAATATATCTACAACGGCGGTTGGCGCGAGCAAATCGAGGAAAAAACCATTCCCGAAATTCTCGCCATCGGTAAAGGACTTTCTTCGGGCGCACAAACAAGCGCACGCTATCGAGTCACGGGTAAAATTACAAAAATTGAAAACGCAACGAGCGGTATTTTCTATATTCAGGATACAAACGGAAATCAGCTCTACGTTTATCGTGCTTACGATACGAACGGAAAGAAGTTCAGCGAAATGAGCTCCGTTCCGAAGGTAGGCGACACAGTCGTCCTCGAAAGCGTCGTTAAAAAGTATAATTCCACCATCGAATTCTTTGATGCGACGATTAAAAGCGTGACCAAGCAATAAACGAATAAAAACGGCGGTAAAACGCATAAAAAACCGCGGTGTGAAAGTTTCCACACCGCGGTTTTTTTCGTTGCATTTTAAGCCTATTTAGTTCTTTGTAAAGGTGAGCGTTGCGCTGCCGTTGGACAAGCTATCCACCGTAAAGGTGTACGCAATTTTATTTCCTTGGTCGTCTTTAATCGACGAAGAAAGCGAATCCCCCACGCCGTACACGTATTCAAACGAGCGTGATTTTACAAGCTCGATCAAGTTGTCTTCCGTGCCGTAATTCGGATCGGATGCGCTCGTATTCGTGTTGTAAATATCGTAATAGTTTTCGCCCTCGTATTCTTCCCTATAAAGGCTTGCGTTCACGTGATATACCACAATCCCTTCCTTCGTGAAATATCCCGCATCTCCGCTATTCAAGCCCTTATTCGTATAGTACATTAGGATATAATATTCTTGGTACGCGCCGAGCTCTTCGTCCCAGTTATTCGCAATAAGAATCGTATCGCCGTTTTTCGAAAAATCTTCCAACGTGAGCGTGACACTCTTTTCCGCAACCACCAAACGGGAGTTTTTCAGCCAACCGTAATTGAACTTCGTGAACGGATTATGATCGCCGAGCATGGAGTCCATAATGTCATAGCCATCCAACGGCGCACCCTCGTAAGCCGTATCATAGTAATCGTCTGCGCCCAAAATATGCCCGAATTCGTGGATATAGGTGTAGGTGTTCATCGCGTCGTCATCATAGTACGTGCCGCCGTCATCGTCGTAGCATTCCAGCATAAATTGATAGGACGCCCACAAATAATCGTTCGCAGACACTTTATCGTACTCGTAATAATACCCATCGTCGTCCGTATACATATTCCAATAGCGATACGCCCATTGGAAATCCTTTTCCTCATTGATATCCAGCGTGTTAATCACCACGACTGCGTCAATAATATCGTTATCATCCGAGTCAAACGCCGATAAATCCATACGGCTTTCCAAATACGCAAGTGCCTCGTCTATAATCAATTGATCGCCGATGAAAAGTTCTTCGCCGTCGTAATCGATCGTTTGTTCTGCATAATACGAACTCGTATTTTTCGGCCTAAACCAATTCGTTAAAACGGTGAAATCCAAATCCAGCTTCCCATAGCTCGAAATGGAATAATATTCGCTTACGGAATGGTAGTCCGTCGTGCCTGTACTGCCGTTGAACGCCGTATTAATCGCGGACACGGTATATCCCTTGCTTGCCGCCGTCACGTCACTAAATTCTACGGGAATCACCAAAACTTTCACTTTTCCGCTTGTCGGACAGCCGTCTATATAATAACCTTGATCGGTCACGTCTTTTACGTATTTTGCCTTTGTGAAATCGACGTTATATACTCCGTTTGCGCTCGTGGGCAAGCCCTTGCCTGCGTTGGTGAGAATATCTGCGTCCTCATCCGAGCCGCCGCCGAGATCTCCCCAGTCGTCGCCCCAGTCATCACCCCAAGTCGGAGGCCAAGCG
>JAZORL010000048.1:0-17971 GCA_045656625.1 Candidatus Scatosoma sp.
CAATCGACATTGAAAAACGCAGACCGATTATCGCGAACAATACGGGCGGCGTATCGGGCGCAGGCGTGAAAGCGGTGGCGGTGCGTATGACCTACGAGGCGGCGCAGGCGGTGAAAATCCCCGTAATCGGTATGGGCGGTATCACTTGCGCAGAGGACGCAATCGAGTTCTTGATGGCAGGCGCGACGGCGGTGCAGGTCGGCACGGCAAACTTCACCGATCCCTACGCAATGCCCAAGATTATCGACGGCTTGAACGCTTGGTGCGATAAACATGGGGTGGCGAGCGTTAGCGAGCTTACGGGCACTTTGCAACTAATGGAAAATAAGATTTTTAGGAGATAGATTATGGGATATACGTACAAACAGGAATTTATCCGTTTCATGGTACAAAACGGCGTGTTGAAATTCGGCGAATTTACCCTTAAAAGCGGTAGACTCGCGCCCTATTTCATCAATACGGGCAACTACAAGACGGGCAAGCAGCTCGCAAAGCTCGGTCAATATTATGCGGCTTGCATTCACGAAAACGGTTTGGATGCGGAAACGCTTGTCGGCCCTGCATATAAAGGAATTCCCCTTTCGGTTGCAACGGCGATTGCGCTCTATCACGACTATGAAAAGGAAATGAACTACTGTTTCGATAGAAAAGAAGTAAAAGACCACGGCGAAGGCGGTCTTTTCGTAGGGAAACAGCTTGTTGACGGCGAAAAAGTAATCATCATTGAAGACGTTATGACGTCGGGGAAAGCGCTCCGTGAGATTTTGCCCAAGCTCGAGGCGGCGGCGAAAGTGGAAGTCGTTGGGATGATTATTTCCGTAGACCGCAAGGAAAAGGGCTTGACGAGCGAGCTTTCGGCGGTAGCGGAAGCGAAAAAGGAATTCGGGATCGACGTATATTCCGTCGTGACGATGGACGATATTATCGAAGCGATTGAAACGGGCGTAATCGATGGGAAGGAGCATCTTCCTGCGATGTACAGCTACCGTAATACTTACGGCGCAAAATAAGGTTTTCGGCGTAAAATTCTCGATTGATAAACGGGGGTAGTGGCGTGTTGAACGCGTACACGGTCCTCCCAAAGCACGAGAAACATAGTCAAAATAAATAAAAAAGCAATCAAATATACGTAATTTCTTTTCATATTCGCAGTATGGACAATTCTTCGGCTGCTTATACGAAAGGGGTACGCAAAGATAGGAAAGGTGAATAGTATGAAAAACGTTATTTTAACGGGCGATAGACCTACGGGAAAACTGCATATCGGGCATTACGTAGGCTCTTTGCGCCGCCGCGTGGAAATGCAAAACAGCGGCAAATTTGAAAAAATCTATATCATGATCGCGGACGCGCAGGCGCTTACGGACAACTTCGATAATCCCGATAAGGTGCGTGCGAATATTACGGAAGTCGCGCTCGATTATCTCGCTTGTGGACTCGATCCGAAAAAATCGACCATCTTCATTCAGTCGCACGTGGCGGAATTGACGGAGCTGACCTTCTATTATATGAACCTTGTCACGCTTTCCCGCTTGGAGCGCAATCCGACGGTGAAAACGGAGCTCAAACTTCGCAATTTCGAAAGCTCGATCCCGATGGGCTTTTTGACCTATCCTGTATCGCAAACGGCGGATATTACGGCGTTCAAGGCGGACACGGTACCCGTCGGCGAGGATCAACTCCCCATGCTGGAACAAGCACGAGAGATCGTTAGAAGCTTTAACAACTTGTACGGCGAAACGCTCATCGAGCCGAAGGCTGTGTTGCCTGAAAACAAGTCCTGCTTGCGTTTGCCCGGTACGGACGGTATGGCGAAAATGAGCAAATCGTTGGGGAATTGTATCTACCTTTCGGACAGCGCAGACGAAATTAAGCGCAAGGTAATGGGTATGTATACCGACCCCAACCATATCAAAGTGACCGACCCTGGCGACACAAAGAACAATCCGACGTTCATTTATTTAGACGCGTTTTCCAAGCCCGAGCATTTTGAGCGTTATTTGCCCGAGTATGCGAATTTGGATGAATTGAAAGCGCACTACGAGCGTGGTGGGCTTGGCGATATGAAGGTCAAGAAATTCTTGAACGCAGTTATGCAAGAAACGTTAGAGCCGATTCGTACGCGTAGAGAGGAACTTGCAAAGGATTTGCCTGCAATTTGGGATATTTTATATGAAGGAAGCAAGAAAGCGGCAGCTGTTGCTGCGGAAACGCTTGCCGAAGTGAAGAAGGCAATGAAGATTGACTACTTTGCGGATAGAAAATAAAGAGTGAAGCCGCCTTGCGAAAAATCGCCAGGCGGCGCATTTTATTTCGTGAAAGGAAAGAAAAAAAGCCGAGGCTTTTGCCTCGGCTTTTATATATTTTTAATTAGTCGTTGAAGCTGTCCTTGTAAGCTTTACCGAATTTCATAACGGGTTTCTTGCAAGCAGGGATCGCAACGGAAGCGCCCGTCTTAGGGTTGATACCCGTCTTAGCTGCTACGTCTTTTACTTCAAACGTACCAAAACCAACGAGCTGTACCTTTTCGCCAGCTTTCAATGCGTCGGTAACGGAAGCTACGAATGCTTCGTATGCCGCTGCTGCGTCTTTTTGAGAGAAACCAGTTTTTTCTACCATTGCTTTAATCAATTCGCCTTTGTTCATATAGAGATATCCCCTTTAATAATTTTTTTTCCTTAAAAACTTGGAATTATCTTTAAGTATTTCTATTATATCGCAAGTTTATACGTTTGTCAATACCAAAAAAGAAAAAAAATCGCTAAAAAGATTCTATTTTTGTTCATAGGGACACTTTTTGACAGGTGGGTTTCGGCAAAAAACAAAGGCGAATGGCGAAAGCTGTTCGCCTTTGTTGTATTTTGTGCTTTGTTTTATGCTGATTCTGAGATTACTTCGGAGTAGTGAGTCGGTTTTTCTTCGGTTTCCGCTAACTTGTCCCATTCTCCAATGTCACGGTAGACGATTTGGATTTTTTGAGCGGAATGTTTTGAATATTTTTCAGTGCGCTCACCAATCTCAATCCTTGCAATAAACAATCTTACAATTTCGGGTGTTAGCGTGTCAATAAAGAAAGACGCGCACCTACACATACGTTCACAGTAACCAAACAAAGCGAACGCTTGATGTCCGCTAAAGCTGGATGCACGTGCTTGTATGCTATAAATACGCGTCTTTATATCTTTGGTATAGTAGCACTTACATCGTTGTAATTTTAGTGCTAACGAAACTGTTAGTATATTTATTGTAACACAGAGGTAGGGGTGTGTCAATGCGAATAGAATAGAAGCTTTTGTCTTGTTTTGGCTTTGTTTGTCGAATAATGTATTTAAGTATGGGTGTTAAAGAATTTTTGCTTGATAAGGATAGTGTAGAATCATAATTTTTTAATCAAACAACAAAAGGGATAGGCTCGTATGAACCTATCCCTTTTGTTGTTTACTTGACCGGTTGTCAAGTAAGATTTGAATATCGAGACGAAAGATGCATTTGATGGTGTGTCCTACCATTTTGTGCCACGAAATATCTCCGCATTTTTTGTTCTTCTGTCGATCATTTAATGCTCCTTTCTTTCGGGGAAAACGCAACATACCACAGAAGAGGAAAAAGTCCAGCGTTAATCGAAAAAGTCTTTATGAAAAGTCTTTTTCGTATAGTCGATAATTTTTACGGGCAAACGAATAATTTCAGTGCGCAGATCACCGTAAAGCTGGTTGTATAACGTCGCTGCCGAGCGATAGCCGAGCTCGTATGCGTTTTGCAAAATGACGTAGGGGCGTACGAGCCTTGTTTCCGTAAACGAAAAGTCGTTGTCGAAAAGCATTAGTTTAATGTCTTTGGGGATAGAGAGTTTTAAGGCCTTGATTGCGGAAAGAATTGCGTCCGTAACGGACTGTATGCCGTTCGTGATAATGACTTCCGTTTTGGGATGCTCGCGCAAATAGGCGAGTACATGATCGTAAATCTCTTGAAAACTAAAGTTATTAAGCGTTAGTACGCTGTCCTTCCCCGATTTTCCATAATACGTTTTCACGCCGTCGAGATACCCGTTTAATCGCTCTATTACGGATGTTGCCAACGAAGTTGGCGAAGTGAGATACAGAAACTCCGAGTGTTTCTTTCCGTGTAAGAATTTCACGGCATCGCGCATGGCGGAATAGTTGTCCGTCGAAACGAAGGAAGAATTGATGTTTTGGAAGTATCTATCGATAATGACAAGGGGATAACGTTGCCCTGAAAGCTTTAGGAGCTCTTGGTTGATAAGCTCGTTGTCGATAGGGAAAAGGATGATTCCTTTTGTTTCGGAAGAGAGTGCCGAGTGAATATATTGCGTTTCTTTCGCTAAATCACTTTTGGTAAGCTTAATTGAAACGTCCAAGGTATGCCGATCACAAAAATCGGTAATCCCGTACAACATATCTTGCACGAAGCGTGTCCGCAAGGCAGGGACAATGAAGAAGATTTTTTTGGAAGTCGAGTGTTGTTCGTGCTCGTTTTGAGGAGAATTTCCCGTCGTAAAATACCCTTTTCCGTGAATTTTATACACCAAGCCGTGTGCCAATAATTGCTCGTACGCCATACGCGTAGAACGGCGGCTTGCCCTGAATTTTACCGCCAACATTCTCTCGCTTGGAAGCTTATAATTGGGGTCAAAAGAGATTTGTTTGATAAGTTCTATTAAAAAGTTTTGTATCTGTTTATAGGGTTGCTGACCGCTCATAAAATTTCCTCTCGCAGCGTTTTTTATAGTATATAAAAATTTTCCAAATTTGTCAATCATATTTTGGACCAGTTGGACCAGTTTTTTTCAAATAGCTATTGCAATTCAAACAATTGTGTTGTAAAATTATAATGCAAGTATTCTAAAATAAATTATTGCGCAAAAAATTGGGTTAGGCAATGAGGGACATAATGCAATTGGCAAACGGAAAAATTGGTTTTGATTTTCAAAGAGGCGTTGTTTCCGCGGTTTTCTATAAAGGGATAGAAATCAGTGCGAAGGAAGGAAATATTTTTTCCTTGCGCTTGACGGATAAGCAGGGCGCTATCATCGAGCTTTCTTCGCAAGACGCGCATAGCGTAAAAATTGAGGAAGCAAAAGACGGCTGCGTTACTGCCGTGTATTCCGATTTTTCTGAGGACGTGAGCGTGACCGTTTACGTGACGAGTGAAAAGGACGGTTTCCGTGCACGTTTTGCGGTGCAGAATAACACGGACAAATTGGTAGAGCATATTGAGCCGTTTGCGTTTGTGTTAAAGCCGTTTATTTTTAACGGCGGTATCGGGCGTATGCTTTATCCCTATAACGAGGGGGCGATTGTGGAGAACGACGATTTACGCTCGACTTCGCACTTGCGCCATTTAGAGCCCGATTATCCGACGGTTACCTGCTGCGGACTTTTCCCGAATATGCTTTGTTCGCAATTTATGGCGTACCTTTTCGAGGGGCACGGGCTTTACGTCGGTGCGCACGATAAGGTTCGCGGCCCTAAGGAGCTCGATTATTACGCGATTGATGAAGAAAAAAATATCAAGCTCGAAGTTCGTTTGTATTCGGGTAAGACCTACGGCGAGGATTTTGCGCCCGATTTTGATATGGTCTACCGTTTCTTCGATGGGGACTGGCAGGACGGTGCGGATATTTATAAAGACTGGTTTTACCGCAATTTGCCGAGCAATTTGAAAAAGGTGCGTGAGAATAAAACTTTACCCGATTGGTATTACGATTTCCCCATTATCTTGACTTACCCCGTAAGAGGGTATCACGATATGGACGAAATGAAGCCGAACGAGTTGTTCCCGTACGTGAATATTTTGCCGTACGTAGAGAAATTTTCCAAAGCAACGGGAGCAAAAATGATGGTGCTTTTGATGCATTGGGAAGGGACTGCGCCTTGGGCACCCCCCTACGTATTCCCCCCGTTTGGCGGGGAGGAGGAGCTGGATAAGCTTTTCGACGCACTCAAAGAAAAGGGGCATTTGCTTGGTGTGTACTGCTCGGGGTTTTCCTTTACCGAGCAAAGCAACATTTTGCCTTCGTACGATTGCAAGGAAATTTTGAAGGACAAAGAAACCTTTAAGGCGTTTTGTGCAGGCCGCGACGGGAAAGTGCTTCGCAGCACCGTTTGCGAAGGGCAAAGAAGCGGCTACGATCTTTGCGTAGCGTCCGATAAAGGCAGGGAAATCTTGGATGAAGCGTATCAGCCGTTGTTTGATAAGAAGCTCGACTACGTACAAATTCTCGACCAAAACCATGGTGGCAGTCAGCTTTTCTGCTACTCGAAAGAACACAATCACCCCCCTTGCGTTGGGGATTGGATGACGACGGAAATGCAAAAGCTCTTGTCGGAATGGAACGAGAAAGCGGGTAAGACCCTTTTGGGCTGTGAAAGCGCGGCAAGCGAAGCGTTTATTCCGAATCTCTTGTTCTCGGATAACCGTTTTGAGCTGGTGCATTTCATAGGAAAGGCTGTTCCGTTATACTCGTATTTATATCACGAGTTTGTCCACAATTTCATGGGCAATCAGGTATGCGCGCTGTTGCCTGCGGCGAGTTATTTATACCGCGTAGCCTATTCGTTTACGGCAGGGGATATGCCGACGATTGTTTTGCACCCGAAGGGAAAAATTCTTTCTAATTGGGGGCAGAGAACGCTCGACGATTTGCCCGTAGAAGAGGACGTTTTGACGTTCATGAAAAATCTTCGCAGCTTTTATATGGAAAATCACGATCTTATGTGCTTTGGCAATATGATTAAGCCGTTGCCCTATAAGACGGATGAAGTGACTTATGTGAACACCTTGTACTGCCGTTCATACACGGCGCAGGAAGTTTTGAGTGCGGCGTATGAATTGGATGGCAAAAAGACGCAAATCTTCGTCAATTATAACACAGAAGAAAAGACGATTGAAGTCAATGGAAACGCTATGACGATTAGTGCGTTGTCCGTGGCAAAAATAGAAATTTAACGAATTAGAGGGAAGAAATATGGAAAAGAAAATTATCAGCATTTCTATTATTGGTGTCGGCGCGCGCGGCGGGATTGCGTATGGGAAATACATACACGCGTGCAAGGACAAATTTAAGATTGAAAGCCTTTGCGATATCAACGAAGTCCGTTTGAAAAAATACGGAGAAATGTTTGAGGTTGCGGAAGAAAACCGTTTTTTAGATGAAGATGTATTTTTCGAGAAAAAGCGTAGCGACGTCCTTTTGATTGCGACGATGGATAGAATGCACGTCCGTCAAGCGGTGAAGGCGTTAGATTTGGGTTACGACTTGGTCCTTGAAAAACCCATTTCCGACGATGCGGAAGAGCTGAAAATGTTGACGGCGAAAGCGAAAGAAAAGGGCAGAATGGTCATGGTTTGTCACGTCCTTCGCTACAACGTTATGATCAGCAAGCTCAAAAAATTGCTCGACGAGGGGGCGATCGGTCGTTTGATCTCGATGGACCAAACGGAAAACGTGTGCTATTGGCACCAAGCCCATTCCTTCGTGCGTGGGAATTGGCGCAATCGTGAACAAACAACACCGATGATTATGCAAAAATGCTGCCACGATCTTGATTTGATTCAATACTTTATCGGCTCGCGTTGTAGATCGGTAGCGTCGATGGGTGCGCTTTCCTATTTCAAAGCGGAAAACCGTCCCGAAGGGGCGGCGGATAGGTGCTTAGACTGCAAGTATAAAATGGATTGCAAGTACAGTGCTTATCGAATTTATATCGATAACTGGCTTTCCAGCGGTCAAAAGGACGAATTTCCCTGCAATTTGATTACGGACGCTTCCCCGATTACGGAAGAAGCGTTGAAGACTTCTTTACGAGAAACAAATTACGGGAAATGCGTGTTTGCGTGCGATAATAACGTCGTGGATAATCAAACGGTGATTATGCAGTTTGAAAACGGTGTGACGGCGACCTTGAAAATGGAAGCTTTCACTGCGCGCGGCGGCAGAGATTTCCGATTCTTCGGTACGGAAGGGGAATTGGAGCTTTACGAAATTGAAGATAAAATCATTCTTCGTAGATTTATGGAAGAACCGATCGTGTGGAAGATTAGCGAGCTTGTGGACGAACTTGGCGGACAGGGCGAAGGTGGCCATGGCGGCAGCGATTGGAGAATGTTTGACAGCTTGTATAATATTTATTTTACCGATAAGCTGAATGCAAGCTCGGCGATTGAAAGCTCGGTAGAAAGCCATTATATGGCTTTGGCTGCGGAAAGATCAAGATTGGAAGGCGGTAAGCTTATCGAGATTTCCGAATATAGAAAGTAAGAAACGAAAGGTAGGAGGGAAAATACGTGAAGTCAATAATCAAAGGGTTATTGGGTTTGGCGGCTGTGTGTTGCGTGGGAGCAGGGTTTGCCCTGCGCAAGACGGACGCAGCGGCGGAATCTGTCGTAGCGAATACGATCGACGCAACCATCACGGAAATTAATAACGAAAATTTGGACGGCGGCTTGGCGTTCGCTATGGTTTTGAGTGCGAACGATTATATTACCGCGGAAATGGTACGCGACGAGTACGGCAATATTACTAACTATAAATGGGTAAACGCGGAAGAGATTTCCGATCGTGGTAGCGTGGATTTTGCAAACCAAAACGTTGCGAATGCGCAGCTTGATCAAAACCTTGCTGAGTATAACTTTGAGGACTACATATTCTTTGACGGCGTGTCGCTTGCGGAGTTTTCCAAGGCGAACGCATATAAGTTGTTTGCCAATAAGCGTACCCGCATGAATACCTTCTCGATTGACTTTGCCTCAGCGAACGTTTTGAAAAACGTAGAGCTCGTGGAGATTAGAGAAGGGTGTCAAATCCCGACGATGCAGTATGCGTATCGCGGCGTGGGGGACTTTTCTTGTATTGAAATACAAGAAACGGTCACGTATGAAAATAAAGACGGCAAGTGGCTGGAATATTTCCCCGGCTATGAAGAAGGCATTGAATATGCGTGCGACGAAAACAATTTCGAGCTTGCGTTGGAGAGTGCGTATAAGGGGCACGCGGCTGTTCCTTTGAATGCCTACACCGGTTTTTTTATGAAATATGACGTACAGGGCGAATTGTTAAAGCATAAGGTTTTGGTTTCCGCGTCGAATACGGAAAAGGGAAATCTTATGGTGCTGAAATTCGTGCACCCTATCAAGGCGGCGGACTACAACCGTTTGAACTTGCGCGTATACATCAATCATCAAATCGATATTTTGACCTATAATGCAAGCGCGATTACGGAAGGCTCGCTCGGTGCGGCGTTGGAAGCGTACACGATCGGCGGCGGTCAATTCTTCCCTATCACGCTCAACAGCGCGCTCTATGCGAACGATAATGGGGAAATTGAGGAAATCGTATTCCAATTCGTGAACGATTGTGCTTTGCAGTATGATGCGCAAGGGAATCAGATTTACGATGGCGCAGGCAAGCTTATTCGAGATACTTTCCATTTCATTTCCTTTAACGTGGAAAACGTAGAAAATGCACAAATCGTTACGGAAGATTCCTTTATGGTTGTAGATGCAGAAGATTCGTATGAGCTTACCTTCCGTTTCAATACGTACGGGAAATTTGAAAACGTGGCGTTGGATACGGCTATGGTCGAGTTGAATGGCTACACGCTCAAAGAAATCTTAGCGGAATGCCCGGCGGCAACGGCGAAATGGTATCCTGCCAAGGGTGTTTATCAAATTAACGTTTCCTTGCCTAAATCCTATGCGGGTAAAGCACAAATCAAAAATGCGGAATATGGCTTTGCAGGAAACAATATGCGCGTTTTGGAAGGACTCACCTTCCCCAACGGCGAGACTTTGAATAAAACTTACACCTGCCATTTGTACGCAGGGGAAAACTTGGTTGATTATGAATTGATGGATTTTTACCAAACCATCACCGTCCAAGACGTACAGTTCGAATTCATAGAAGACAGCCAAAACTTGAATTTTAAGATTTATTTCAGCGGTGCAATTACCTCTTCCCTTTATAACCACGCTTGCGAAAAGGAAAGCTGGCGTGAAAGTGAAGATACGAGAGACATAATCGACTACGACGAAGGTAGCAGCGACATCTTCGTACAAGGCGGTTATAAAGCGTCCTTGCTCGATCACATTGTTATTAACGGGCGTAGTATTGGTGAGTGGCACGCGTATGCAGCAAGCGCGCTTACTTGCGTGCAAGTGCATTACGGTTCGGGCTTACAGCTCAATAGAATGGATATCCGTTTCGAAGCGGCAACCAAGAGTACCTACGATCAGCTTTACAATTTGGTCGTGGACGGAAACGGTGTGAGCGTGGAAGTCTTGGAAGGCTTGAAGTTCATGACGAACAACAAGATTGCCAAAACGCAAGTCTTTACCATGAAGAATGGGAAATTTGTGACGGAAGGCGAAAAACAAGCGTTGCACGTCTACTTTGACGGTAAGGAAATCCAAAACGGACAGGAAATCACCGTACAAACAGCGGTAGCCGAAGAAAGTATCGCGGTGACGGGGATTCAAGATTATATCGCTACCTGGATACAAGAAGACGGGAAGAAGGTATGTACGATTACGTATGAAGAAAGTAAGACGTTCACCTTCACCGTTGTGGAAGATATTGTAAAGCAAGAAACGAGCAACAAAGACGGCGGTTGTTCTTCGAGTCTTGGCGGCGTTTCAATAATGGCTGCGATGGCGCTGTGTGCGGCAACCGTGGTGAGAAAGGGAGGGAAAAAGCATGAAGAATAAGACGGCGAAAGGTTTATTTTCGATTGCTTTGGCATCCATGCTTCTCTTTGCGGCAGGGTGCGGCGATTCGAAGAGTTCGAGCGGAGAACAGCCCTCCTATTCCAAATCGAGCGCGGAGCTTTTGCGGTTCACAAGCTCGGATGAAGATTTGGATTTCTTCTTAAACGATTATTTCAAAAGACATTCGGGCTACGTAGATGCAAACGGACTCGATCAAAAGGTAAATAGCGTTACGGCTGGCGTGAGCGCAAAGCAGTTCTTCTGGCAGGAATGGAACTCCATGTCCTACTACTGGTATAATAGCTACGACGGCTATGAAACGGACCGAATTGCAGGTTTACGCGAAATTCTTGAAAACATCCCCGTAGACGATTACGGGTACGTATGGCAGGAAACGGACGTAGTGCGCGACGCGATGTCGACAACGAATACGGGCGAGCATCGTATGGGTTGGCCCTTCCCTACGGCATATAACGTAAAGGGTACGAGCTGGGATTTCAACGGAGACGCCCGCGAAAATCTTTGGTCGGGTAGATACAGCATTGGGAATGAATATTACGAAAATTCCGATTTTTCGATGGCAAATGGGTTGTTGTCCACAAACGTGAATGGGGTAAGCAGTATTGAGTTTACCTCGCCGGAAGAGGACGCCGTTTTGGCATATTACAGTCCGCTTTTGGAAATCGATTTGAGAATGTACACGGCGGATTGTGCGAATATCGATGACGTTATCGTACACTACACGACGGAATTCGATGATGAATGGAAGAGTGTTTCGGTGAAGGAAAAGGCGTTTATCAATTACGCCTATACGCCGATTTACGAGCATATCTTGTTCTTGCCGATGTACGCGGAAGAGGCATGGAAATCGGATAAGGAATGCGAAACGTACATTCATCAAGTACGTGTAGAAATCAAAGCGAAGGAAGGCACGACGTTAAACGGTAAATTTTCGCTCAGCTACGTAAGACCGACCTTCGATACAAGACACGTCAACAACAATTCGATTTTCATTTCTTCCCTTCGTCAAGATTACGATTATACGGGCGACATGGAGTTCTTAAAAGCGAACATCACGAAAGCGCGCAAAGCGATTAATTTCTATATGGAAATGTACGACGAAGAGCGCCACTTGAACGATCAATCCTATTTGGTCGGGCACGATTCGGATAAGACGAATAGAGATAAAAATAAGAGAACGGCAATGTCGCTTGGGAATGGGTATTGGGATATTTCCTTTATGACAAAATACGATTTCCAATCGAACGTATATTTCTATAAAGCGCTTGTCGATCTTGCGTATTTGGAAAATATTTTGCTTATGAACGGCGAAACGGTGGATAAAGCCGACGCAACGATTAAGACGGCGAATCGAGCGTTTGAGCACGGCATAAGAGAATATAATTTTACTTCGGGTAAATTGAAAGAGATCGCCAACGACGTTGTCACCGAATTGCGCAAACCCATCAACGATACGGACAAGACGGGCTTTTGGAATGAGGAAACGGGTAGATTCGTATCGGGGTATTCTTATGTAGATAAAAAGTGGTTTGATTATGGCTACACCGTTTGGAATATGGAAGCGATTTATTACGGCGTAGCGACGGACGAGCAGGCCAAGTCGATTATGGATTGGATTAGCGGCGAGAGAACGGTCGCTATGGACGAATACGGCTCGCAGGGCGAAGATATCTATTTCTTTGATTTTGCGCCTCGCGTGAATACGTATAGCGCAGAAAATCAAAATGATTTATCGATTTTTAACGGCTCGTATGAAAACCGCGATTGTATTTACGGGGTGACGCAGGTCCAAAACGGCGGCGCAATTATGTACACGTCCTTCTTCGACTTGATGGCACGTATGAAGACGTACGGCGCGGACGACGCATTTGAGCGTCTGCTCTCGATTAAGGACTGGTATATGGATATTTACGAATATTACGAATCCAGCCGAAATTACAATCGATACCCCGATAGATTCTATTGGGATTATTACGAAAAGGAACAATGGGACGGCGACGGTGACGGTCGAGGGGACTATTACGCGTTGCAAAACGGTATCAAAGGTACGGCGGAAAGAGGAATCGGCCCGAACGGCGTACTTGGTATCGATGGGGAGTTCTTGGAATCCTTCTTGATGATGTCGGCAATCCCTTACGGGTTCTTTGGGATTGACACGGCGAACGGCAATACGTTGAAAATTGCACCGTCGTTGCCGAGTGACTTGGATTATTGGGGAATGGAAAACCTTTCCTATAACCAAGTGAAGTACGATTTGACGGTTTATGAAAACTCGGTGAGAATTTCCGCAGTACGCGGTAATGCAACGGGGATTCAAGTGCAAGTGACGCTTGAAACGGATAGCACCAACCCTACCGTTTACGTCAACGGAAGAAAGACGGCGAATTATACCGTGAAGAACGGGAAAGTGACGGTAACCGTACCCCTTCAAGGCGTAACGGTAGAAATAAGATAAGATATAATAAGGAGAAAATAAAATGAAGAAAATCAGTTGTATCGCAATGAGTGCAGTAATGTTGTCCTCGTTGGCGTTTGTCGGCTGTGGCGGCGGGGATAGCGGCGTTAAGTCGATTACGGCAGACGAGTATAAAATCTCGATTGCTTGTCAGGTGGAAGAATCCGAGCAGGCAGTTATGGAAGAATTGATTGACGCATACGAAGCGAAAAATCCCAAGCATAAGGTTGAGCTTAGAACCTTCTCGGGGAAAGCGTTCGGCGAATTTATGTCGGACGTATCTTCGGACCGTGCTTCGTCCCCGAATATCATTTGGACGTCCGACGCTTTGCACATGGATTGGAACGAATTCTTTATCGACCTTCGTCCCTTCTATGAAAGAACGGATGAAAACGGGAATATTGAGACGGATTATTCCTTGTATTATTCTTCGATGCTCGATACGGCGGCACTTAACGGGAAGTTTAAGCCGACGAAAAACTATACTGGCACGTATACCGACGATTTAGATACTTCGGACGGCTTGAATCAAAGCAATCATTCGGAATACGGTTTGTATTTCGCACCCAGAGATTACAACAAGCCTACGATTCTTTGTAATATGGCGCTTTTTGCGAATCTTGATGAAGACTATGAAAAGACGTATAAGAGAGTGAATAGCGTGGACGCAATGCCTACGGATTACCTTTCCACAACGGCAAGATTGAATGAAATCGTTGCTGGTGAAAATTGGAATGAATTGAGCGATCTTTTCGATTTTGCGAAGTTTACGGCGGAAAAAGTGGAATATCTTCTTTCGAATGCTTCGAATTCTATTAAAGATACTTGGAGATATATGTCGGTGCTCGATTTGAAGCTTAATTGGGAACCTTCCTATACGACGATTTTGAAAGGACTTGGCGTAGAAAACATTATCAATCCCCAAGATGGGAAACTTGCGCTTACAAACGTGCAGGAAACGTTGCAAAAATTGCACGATGATTTGTACGCAGAAGACAATCTTTACTATGCGGACGCTAACGACCTTGAATTCAAGCAAGGCAACAACATGATGAGAGTCGTTTCCAGACCCGTATTGCTCGGTTATAACAACGAATTGAGCGATATTTTCTCTGATTACGTGGATGAAACGGGCAATTCGCCCTTGCAGGCAATCCGTATTCCTGCGGAAAATATTGCAGCTGGTTGCTCGGGCTATGCGATTAACCGCGTATGGTACGGCAAATCGGTGACCGTAGATGGCGTAGAGAAAACTTATGAAGATCTTTCTTGGGATTTCATCAAGTTTATTATTTCGAAAGAAGGGCAAGAAATTGCCGGTGCGACGGGGCATAACGTTCCCATTTTGAAGAGCTTGCGCGACGCGGAAAGTAACGGCGGCGTAACGCCCGCTTGGAGAAACGTGGAAGGCTTTGCGCACATGGATCACGATGCATGGATTGCAGGGGAAGAATTGCAGCAAGACTGGTTTAATATTTATAAGCCGACCAAGAGAGTGCAATTCAAAGATACGATTGACAGTTTCTTCAAATCCTTTGTAAGATCGAATTACGGTGAAGGTAGTTTGTCGAAATTGATTACGGAAACGAACAAGAGATATAATGCGGTAGGTCCTACGGACAATTTGCGTTAATTTTTATAAAAGAACAAAACAAAAAATTCTCGTTTAAGGAGAAAAAGAATGAATAAAGGAACAACGTCTTTTAATAGAATTCGCACGGATAAAGTGGTGAGATTCTTAAAGAAAAACGTACCTTGTTGGTTGTATATCATACCGGTGCTCGTGGGGATTATATTCTTCACGATCGTGCCGATGTGTACGTCCATTGATTTTGCTTTCCATCCTAAGAATTTGAAATCATTTGAACAGATCGAAAGCGGCTTTACGTTTAAAAATTTCGAGCTAATTTTCACCAAAGAGCCGAAAGGGATATGGGATACGTTTATTCGCTCGCTTGGGGTGACGTTTGGTTTTACCATTGTCAGCTTGTCGTTGCAAATTTTAGGCTCGTACACGGTAGCCCTCTTTTTGAATCAAAAGACGAAGGGGATTAAGACTTTCCGTATTCTTTACTATTTGCCGAACTTAATTCCTGCGATTGCAGGGACGTTGCTTTGGGCGAATATCACGAGCGAACGCGGCGGTTACTTAAATATCTTATTGGATAAGTTTTTTGGGGTTAACTTTCCCTTTTATTCCGATCCCGATACGGTGCTCCCGACCCTTTTGATTATCAACGTTTTCAGCTGGGGCGGTACGGCGATTATGTGGCTTTCGCAAATGCAAAATATCCCGCAAGAGCTCTATGAATCGGCGGACTTAGACGGCGCAAATTATTTTCATAAAACCTTCAAGATTACCATTCCGATGTCTACGTCGATGATGTTCTACGTTATTGTCACGAGTATGATCGGCGGTATTCAAGCATACACGAACGTATATCCGTTGTATGAAAAATTTGGCGGCGAGCCCAATTTGAACTTTATCGTTGTATATATTTACAATACGGCGTTTAAGGGGGATATGGATATGTCGTTGGCTTGTGCGCTGTCTTGGATTTTGTTCCTTGTCATAGGTCTAATGACGTTATTCCTTTTCAAGACGAGTAAGAAGTGGGTTTACTATGGGGAGGAAGCGTAATTATGGCTGCGATTGTATTTTCTCGTGAAAAAGCGAAAAGAATTGCTTTCCTCTGTACGAAATATTTCTTCTTGTTGCTTGTTTCCATCGTCTTTTTATTTCCTGTGTACGTATTGCTTGTAAACTCGGTAATGCCAGATGGGGATCTTCGAGGAAAAGGCGTTTTATGGCCCTCGGCGTTTAGTTTCAAAGGCTATCGGTTGTTTTTCCAGAATAAGGATTATTGGCTCTATACCTACAATACCTTGTTTGTATGCGCAATGAACATCGGTGGCGTATGTATTGCATCGTCGTTGACGGCGTATGCCTTGACAAAGCTTGATTTCTACGGCAGAGATTTCATTTTCGGTATGATTATGGCGGTGGTATTGTTGCCGAGTACGGTGCTTTCCATCCCCTTGATGATTATCTATCGTGATATTAACTGGGACGGTACGCTTTTCCCCTTGTGGGTGCCTATGTGGCTTGGCGGCGGCACGATGAATATTTTCCTCGTTCGTCAATTTATGCGCGGTATCCCCAATTCCTATTGCGAAGCGGCGAAATTGGACGGCGCGAATAGCTTCCAAGTGTATTTGCGCGTCGTACTGCCTATGATTAAGCCCATTTTGGTGTACCTTGCGGTCACGGGCTTTATTGGAACTTGGAACGACTTCCAAGGCCCGATGACGTACGTAGGTAGCGTTTTGACCAAGGAAGCAGAAAGATCCAGAACCCTTTCTCTTGCTTTGTATTTCGACTTTGTACAAAATAGCGGCGAAGCAGGCAAAGATACCAAAGCCAATACGCAGGCGGCGGTCGGCGTAATTATGATGATCCCGTGTATTGTGCTCTTCTCGTTCTTCCAAAAGACAATCATGGAAGGGATTTCGTCTATCGGCGTAAAAGGTTGAGGTGAAAAATGGACAATAAACAATGGTTTAAGGAAGCGAAATTCGGTATGATGATACATTTCGGCTTGTACTCTCTTCTCGCAGGGGAATGGAAGGGCAAGCGGATGGATATGATAGCCGAATGGGCGCAGTCCTGCTTCCAAATTCCCATTAAGGAATATGAAAAACTAATGGACGCGTTTAACCCCGTATTCTTTGATGCAGACGAATGGTGCGATTTGGCGGTGTCGGCAGGGATGAAGTATATCGTTGTGACAACGAAGCACCACGAAGGCTTTGCGCTTTTCGATTCGAAGGTGGACGATTATAACGTAATGCACACGCCGTTCGGTCGGGATATCATCAAGGAGATTTCGGTCGCTTGCCGTAAAAGAGGCTTAAAATTCGGCATTTATTACTCACAAGAGCTCGATTGGCATGAAGAACACGGCGGTGGGTACAGCGAAACGTTTGAAACGAATCAAGGCAAGCCTTGGACGAACTTTTGGGATTTTCCGAACACGAAAAAGGACTTCGAGATTTGTTTCAGAAAGAAAACGATTCCGCAAGTGACGGAGCTATTGACAAACTATGGCGATATTGACTTGATATGGTTTGATACGCCGCAGGATATTACGAAGGAACAGTCGGTCGAGCTATATAATCTCGTGAAGAAATACCAGCCGAATTGTCTCATCAATTCGAGAATTGGGAACGGCATGGGGGATTACGGCTCGTCGAACGACAACGAAACGGATGCGGAAGGGAACGGAATGCTTTACGAAGTACCTGCGACCTTAAACGATACGTGGGGTTATAAAGCGTACGACCAAAACTGGAAGGACGCGGAAACGGTTTTAAGAATTAAAAAAGAATTAAACGGCAGGGGAATCAATTATCTATTGAACGTCGGGCCGGACGGCTTGGGTCGTATCCCTGCGCCGAGTATTGATATTTTGAAAGCTGTAAGAAATAAGGAGGAATAAAACTATGTACCAAAAGACTAAATCGTTAGTAATGAAACTTTTGGCAGTGGCAATGACGTTTTGCTGTATGCTTGGCGTATGGTTTGCTTTACCTTTCGGAAAGAGCAACGAAGCGAAAGCAGCGACGGTGGACGTAACGGATACGGTTACGATTGTAAACAGCTCGTATGGGGAAAATCAATCGCAATTTATCATTAAATTAAATCCTGCAAGTGGTACGCTTACAACGAATGCATGGTGGAATATTAGCGGTTCGAGTTTAACTGCGGCG
>JAZORL010000049.1:0-3820 GCA_045656625.1 Candidatus Scatosoma sp.
ACGACCCGTACCTTTCTGTCTCCAAGGTTTGATACCGCCGCCGCGAACTTCCGTTCTCGTGAGCGTCGATTTCGTGCCCTGTCTTTCGTTTGCAAGACGGGTAACGACTGCCTGATGAATCAAAGGCTCGTTGTATTCTACTGCGAATACGTTGTCGTTAAGTTCCATCGAACCAACTTCGGAGCCGTTCATATTTAATACTTTAATAGCCGCCATTTTCGTTCACTCTCCTTATTTGCTCTTCACGCTGTCCGAAATGGTAACGATGCTACCTTTGGGTCCGGGAATAGCGCCTTTGATGAGGATTGCGTTTCTATTCAAATCTACTCTTACAACTTCGAGGTTTTGAATCGTAACGTTTTCCACACCGTACTGACCAGCGAGATGCTTGTTCTTGAATACACGCGAGGGGGAGCTGATAGGACCCATAGAACCGGGTTCTCTATGCACAGGACCGGTACCGTGCGTCATCTTCAAGCGATGTTGATTCCATCTCTTGATTACGCCCGTGAAACCGTGACCTTTCGTCACACCGGATACGTCTACCTTGTCGCCTGCCGCGAACACGTCCGCTTTAAGTTCTGCACCTACTTCGAAAGATTCAGCGTTTGCTACTCTGATTTCTTTCAACACTTTGTGGGGCTTTACGCCAGCTTTCTTGAACTGACCAAGTTCAGGCTTCGTAAGAGCTTTTTCGCTTACTTCGATGAAACCGAGCTTGAGTGCTGCGTAACCGTCGTTTGCTACCGTCTTTACTTGAACAACGGGGCAAGGACCTGCCTCTACTACCGTAACGGGGATCAATTTCCCGTCTTCTGCAAAGATTTGGGTCATCCCAACTTTGCGACCGATGATTGCTTTATTCATTGATAAAGTTCACTCCTTATAAATTTTTTTTATTCTCGAATACCTTTGAAAGTATTTCTCGGCATTTTCAAAACTTAGAGCTTAATTTTGATGTCAACGCCTGCAGGGAGTTGGATCGAGTTAAGCAAGTTTGCATTGGGGGAATAGATATCGATGATTCTCTTGTACGTTCTCATTTCGAACTGTTCACGGGAATCCTTATACTTGTGAGGCGAACGAAGGATCGTTACGATTTCTCTTTCCGTAGGAAGAGGAATAGGACCGCTGATTTTCGCGTTGCTCTTCTTCATCGTTTCTACGATTCTGCTTGCCGCTTCATCTACGAGTTCGTGGCTGTAAGCCGCTAACTTGATTCTGATTTTTTGTACTGCCATGTTGTTACTCCTTTTAGTTTATACTAACAATTTATTTACCGTGTCAACCCATCCGTGTGTATCGAGGTGTCCGCAAAATAAAAACACTCAACTTTTTACCGAGCGTTTACTTGCAAAGCCTCGGTTAGTCGCAGGAGTCTAGCCCCCACTTTTGTCAACGGAAATTATCTGCCAAAGCGGCTTCTTGCTTTGGATTTACAGTAACTTCCCGTATCAACCCTATACAACGCATTTTTACACAGCCTATTAATAATACCAGTTTTGTCAATATGTGTCAAGCATTTGAAACAACTTTTTGAAAATTTTTTTTATTTTTTTATTTTTAGGGAATATTTGCCATTTTCGTGCATAAAAAGCATTCCCTCTTTTCGCTGTTTTTACACCTGCCGCCATTAAATATAATAGTGCGAGCGCACACCCACGCATTACATGCATACATACGCACATACGCGCACGCGCGTAAAGAAAAACGGAAAATCCCTTTTCCGCAATTTTCTTTTTTTATTTTTCGATAAGCTCGTCCAAACGGCGCACGCTAAAATCCGCCGTCTTTTCAATCTCCGCCCATTCATCGTCCGAAAAAGGCTCGTAAACGCCGATCGTGCGCATACCTGCACTCTTTGCCGTCTTTAAGACGCGCAAGCTATCGTCCACCATCGCACACGCAGAAACGTCCTTTCCCAAACGCTTGGCTACGTCCCCATAAATGCGGACGTCCGATTTCAACGTACCGAAATCCTCCGCTGTCCAAACGTAATCAAACAGCTCGTAAACCCCTCGATTTTTTAAGCAAATATCGGTAAATTCATGCGGACTCGCCGTGAGTACGCATAAACGCGCGCCCTGCGTTTTTAAGCCCTTTAACGCCTCTATAACCCCCGATTTTAAGGGCATTTCGTTTGCGTAGGCTTTGGAAAGCCGCTCCGAAAACGCCGCGTAAATTTCGTCGGGCGTTCGGGGAATTCCAAGCTCCGTTGCATAGTAAATCGAAATTCCACGAAACCCAAGCGGCGTTAAAATTTTCACGATATCCGGCTCGTAAGCCACACCGTGCTCGTCTAAATAATCCAACACGATTTTGACGGCAGGCGGCATGGAATCCAATAGCGTACCGTCCAAGTCAAAGACGTAATTTTTACATTTCAACTCGTACATGGTAGCCTTTATTGCTTCTTTTCCTTCGCTCTTGCCTTTGCGCGAAGTTCGCTATCCAAAATGCGTTTTCTAATACGCAAGGACTTCGGCGTCACTTCCAAAAGCTCGTCGTCTGCGATAAATTCAAGGCATTCTTCCAAGCTCATTTTGCTTACGGGAACAAGCGTCAGCGCATCGTCGCTACCCGAAGAACGAGTATTCGACAAATGCTTCGTCTTACAAACGTTGACGTTGATATCGTCGGAAAGATTCGTATAACCAACGACCATACCTTGATATACGGGCGTACCGGGCGTAATAAACAACGTGCCTCTGCCCTGCGCGTTAAACAAGCCGTACGTGACCGCTTCACCCGTTTCGTGCGCCACGAGAGAACCGGTGTTTCTACGCTGCATATCTCCCTTGTAGGGTTCGTAGGAATAGAAAATCGTATTCATAATCCCTTGCCCCTTCGTGTCCGTCAAGAACTCACTCTTATAACCGAACAAGCCGCGGGAAGGAACGGTAAATTCCAAACGCATTCTATTGCCGATTGCCGTCATTTGTACGAGATTACCCTTTCTATTCCCCATCGCCGAGAATACAGGACCAGTCATATCTTCGGGTACGTCCGCAACAAAACGCTCGATCGGTTCGTGACGAACGCCGTCAATTTCTTTATACAACACTTTAGGCGTGGACACTTGGAACTCGTACCCCTCTCTTCTCATCGTTTCAATCAAAATGGAAAGGTGCATTTCCCCACGTCCGCACACACGGAAGCTATCCGCAAACTCGGTGTCGTTCACACGCAAGGATACGTCGCGAAGGAGCTCTTTGTAAAGTCTATCCCTAAGCTGTCTGCTCGTGACAAACTTCCCTTCCTTGCCCGCAAAAGGACTATCGTTTACCGAGAAGGTCATTTCCACCGTCGGGTCTTCGATTTTTACAAATTCCACCGGTTCAACTGCCGTCGGCTCGCACACGGTATCCCCGATGTTGAGCCCGTCGATCCCCGAGAACATAACGATATCGCCTGCTTGCGCGCGTTCTACGGGCACTCTTTCCAAGCCTTCGATTTGATACAGGTTGGCGATTTTGCAGTTGGTGCGCACCTTGCCGCGTTCGTTATAATTACAAATGCTAACAGGTTCGTTGGCACGGATTGTGCCGCGTTCGATTCTGCCGATACCGATTCTGCCGACAAATTCGTTGTAGTCGATACAGGAAACAAGCAGTTGCCCTGCCCCTTCCGTATCCATTTCCATGGGCGGAATATGCTGTAAAATGGTATCAAACAACGGATTGAGGTTGGGTTCTTGCTTATCGGGCGTAAGCGAAGCCGTACCCTGTCTGCCGCAGCAATACACGATAGGGCTTTCAAGCTGTTCGTCCGTGGCGTCCAGCTCCATCATCAACAGCTGCATTTCTTCCACGACTTCCGC
>JAZORL010000050.1:0-2086 GCA_045656625.1 Candidatus Scatosoma sp.
GCTGGTTGGTCGCAGGTGGAAATTACCGAAATGCGTGCGATGGCGTTGGTTTATCCCAAGGCAGATAACATTATAGACAACATACCTGCAGGCTGGGGAGCGACGGGTACGCGAGTAAGCAACTTTGTTACTCCGTACGAGGGTACGCACCAAAAGACGTTTGATAAGAACAACTATGATGGAGTCGCTGTCTTGACTGTGTTAAACTTCAATGAATACGACGAAGTTTACTTTGGTTTACACGCGGTTGCTGCGGCAGAAAACTGGGATCCTTACAATGGTGTAAACGGTATTATTGCCATTAACGGCGAAAGTTTTAATGGGGTAGATCCTCAAAATTTGGATTATTACTTCAAGGTAAGCGTCAAGAACGGTGTTCTTACAATGGTTGTCGAAAAGGCGAACAATGTTGTAAGTGGGCTTGTCGTTTTGGAAGTAGAGCTTTCCGAGGCTGTATTAAACGGCGAGGAACCTTTGACGCTTGATTTCATTTTTGAATATTGGGCGCAGGCGGAAATTACTGAGATTCACACAGTTGTCGTTGTGGATGAAGTAAAATAAAGAAGGATGCCGAGTATGAGCCTCGGCATCCTTTTACGGGTTTTTGTTAACTCTTATAAAAGCGTAAAGAGTATCAATATAAACCGAATATAAAGGCTTATAATGGTTTGGCAGGGCGTTTTTTGGAACGAGTAGGGACGATATACCGTAATACTGATGGTAGGGTGCAACTTCTCTTGGCAGAGGATATGTATTTAATAAATTCATTTTAGGTTAAGAAAGTATAAAGATGAAACGAATAAATTTAAACGGACAATGGCGGGGAGAATGTGTTGGAGAATTTTTCTTTCAAGCGCAATTGCCGGGATGTACGATTACTGATTTAATTGAAAACAAATATTTGCCTAAAGATTTGCTGGTAGGTAAAAATGCGGAAGCCGTTCAAAAATATGAAAAAAGTGATTGGCTCTATACAAAGACGTTCTATGTAGAGCAGCTTTTTGAAAATATGCAACTGCGATTTGAGCGAATTGACACCTATGCAGATATATATTTGAACGGGCAGTTTGTGGCGCAGACGGAAAATGGAAATATCAGCCACGTTTTTGACGTTTCTCAAATTGTAAAGCAAGGGGAGAACGTATTGAAGGTTTATTTATATTCTACCATTACAAAGGTGGAAGGATTTCCTTTACGTTATGCGAATTTCACGGCGGAAAGATTAAACACTCGTCGCAAACAATGCACGTACGGCTGGGATTGGGTTGCTCGTTTTGTTTGTTGCGGTATAGGAGAAACGGAACTTATTTGTTGGGAAGGCAAAGAGAGTATAGTTAAAAATACATATATTTTCACCGAAAGCGTAAGGAATCAGGAGGCGTTTGTAAAAATTGAAACGGCGTTTGAAAAGTCTGTAAACGGTGTAATTACGTTTGAAGTTGTAGCTGAAAGCGGCGATTGTGTATATCAAGAAAACGTTTGTGTAAACGGTGCGGAATGTGAGCTTCGCGCGTATATTGAAAACGCGCAATTATGGTATCCCGTTGGATATGGAAAACAACCGCTATATACCTTGCGAATTAAAGAAGCTAATGTGGTTTTGTACGAAGAAAAATTTGGGATTCGTACGGTTGAAATCCTTGAAATTGTAGATAAAAAGGATAGCGAAAATTATAAAAAATGCCTACAAATTAAAAATTCCGAGTATGATTTTAACGAGGAATATTCTTGCTTTATTCTTGTAGTAAACGGGATAAAGATTATGTGTAAGGGCGCAAACTGGGTGCCTTGTCAGCCTTACGATATGCAAGGCAGGGAAGAAAAAATTACACAAATATTACAGCTGTCCGCGGAAATGGGATTAAATATGATTCGTGTTTGGGGAGGCGGCGCATTCGAGTGTAAGCATTTTTACGAGGAGTGTTCACGTTTAGGTATTTTGGTTACGCAGGACTTTTTAATGGCGTGCGGCGAGTATCCCGAGAAAGAGGAATGGTTTTTAAATCATTTGCAACACGAGGCGGAATACGCTTGAAGTCGGAGGCCAAGCGGTCTTAGGAAGACAACTCTAGGTTGCAACTCCTTG
>JAZORL010000051.1:0-21629 GCA_045656625.1 Candidatus Scatosoma sp.
ACTGCATAGGAAAGCACGTCTTCTTCCTTTTCATAATATCCAAGCTCAATAACTTTCTTTTTGATATCTTCGTATTCGGGGCTTAACAAATCCGCAGGACGGCAGGTAATTCTTTCCGCACCCTTTAATACTTTTTCAGCAATCTCTTCATTCAAAGGCATCGGCAACGTACCGTATTTACCTGCAAACAAGTCACGCGTTTCTTTTGTGACCATTTTATAGCGCTCGCCCATAACAATATTCATAACGGCTTGCGTACCAACAATTTGCGACGAAGGCGTAACGAGAGGCGGATACCCGCAATCTTTACGAACGTTAGGAACTTCTGCAAGACATTCCATCAATTTATCCGCTTTACCCGCCTTTTCAAGTTGATTGATAAGATTGGAAAGCATACCGCCAGGAACTTGATACAAAAGCGTATTTACGTCAATTCCCTTCGATTTTTCATTGAGAATCTTATCGTCTTTTAATCTCTTTTCAACCGTCTTGAAATGTTTTACAATCGGGAGCAATTTGTTAATATCAATACCAGTATCATACGGAGTACCTTTTAACGTTGCAACCAACGGTTCGGTTGCGGGTTGCGAAGTACCATTACCAAGAGGCGAAAGCGCGGTGTCAACGATGTCAACGCCAGCCAAGATCGCCATGAGATACATCATATCGCCTGTACCCGTAGTATTATGCGTATGCAAATGCAATTTCGTGGTAGGTTTTAACGCCTTTTTAAGTGCGCTAACAAGGGTGTATGCACGGAAAGGAAGGAGCAAGTTTGCCATATCCTTCAAGCAAATATTATCCGCACCACGTTCTTCTAATTCTTTTGCAAGCTTTACAAAATATTCGTCCGTGAAGATTTCCTGTCCATCCACAACGGCGCTGGTATAACAAATCGTAGCCTCGCAAATGCCGCCGTATTTTTTGATGGCTTTCATGGAAACTTCCAAGTTTCTCGGGTCATTAATACAGTCGAATACACGAATAACGCCTACACCATTTTCAATGGATTTTGCTACGAATTTTTCTACAACGTCGTCCGCATAATGGCGATAGCCCAGCAAGTTTTGACCACGCAAAAGCATTTGAATAGGCGTTTTTAAGTGCGCTTTTAAGGTACGCAGTCTTTCCCAAGGGTCTTCATTTAAGAAACGAAGACAGGAGTCAAACGTTGCACCACCCCAAGCTTCAATGGAATAATAGCCAATTTCATCTAATTGCTCAAGTATCGGAAGCATTTCATCGATACGCATTCTCGTCGCCGCTTGCGATTGGTGTGCATCACGCAAAATCGTTTCGGTGAGCATTATTTTTCTATTTTCAAAATTAAGTTCCATAATATATTTCCTTTTTTACTATACGATAACCAGCAGGAATCCTGCCCCGATTGCCGAACCGATAACCCCTGCCACGTTGGGGCCCATTGCATGCATAAGCAAGTGATTGCTGGGGTCAGCTTCCCTGCCGACGTCTTCAGAAATACGAGCCGCCATAGGCACAGCAGACACGCCTGCACTACCAATCAACGGATTAATTTTACCGCCTGAAAGCTTGCACATCAGTCTACCCATTAAAAGTCCACCAATCGTGCCGCAGCTAAACGCTACAAGCCCAAGCGCAATAATCCCAAGCGTTGTCCCCGTAAGGAAAGTCGAACCATACGCCTTACAACCGACCGAAACCCCAAGGAATATCGTGACCGTGTTCATCAAGCCGTTTTGTGCCTGTGAAGAGAGTCTATCGCAAACGCCCGATTCTTTCAACAAGTTACCAAGCATAAGCATACCTAAAAGAGGCACAGCATCAGGCAAAAGCAAACCAACAACGAGTGTGACAACAATCGGGAAAATGATTTTTTCCACTTTGCTTACCGTACGAAGCGGTTTCATTTTAATCGTACGTTCTTTCTTGGGTACGATCAATTTCATCAACGGCTTTTGGATAATAGGAATTAATGCCATATATGAATACGCCGCAACGGCAATTGCCGAAAGCAGCTCTTTATGGCTACCGTTAAAGAAGGAAAAATCCGAAAGCTTTTGTGTGACGTAAATTGCCGTAGGACCATCCGCGCCACCGATAATCGCAATAGAGCAAGCCGCAGCAAGGTTAAACCCAATCGCAACGCTCGCAATCAAGGTTAAAAATACGCCAAGCTGCGCTGCCGCCCCGATAAGCATACTCTTCGGATTAGAAATAAGCGGACCAAAGTCCGTCATTGCGCCAATTCCCAAGAAAATAAGCGGCGGATAAATAACGTTCTCTACACCATAGAACAAATACCATAAAAGCCCGCGCTCTTGCACGTTCCCATAAGTATGCTCCGCACCAGCAGGATATTTCCCCCAAACAACGCTATACGCACCGGGCAGGTTGATCAAGAACATACCGAAAGCGATGGGCAACAATAAAAGCGGCTCAAACTTTTTCACGATGGCAAGATACATCAAAACAAAGGACACTAAAAGCATCACGTAGTTTTGCCAATTACCGCTATTTAATCCCAACGATCCCCAAAGTTCCTTGAACATCTCGCCCATATTTACAAGTAAATTATTGAGCATTGTAAGAACTCCTTATTAGCCGATTACAGCAAGAACCGCATCAGATTCAACGTTTGCGCCCTTTGCAACGTTAAAGCTGACAACACCATCACAAGGTGCGGTGATATCATTATCCATTTTCATAGCTTCCAAAACGAGAATGGGCTGATCCTTTTTAACCGTTGCCCCTTCCGCAACAAGCAAGTTCTTAATTAAACCAGGGAACGGCGAAAGTACCTTTTCGCCTTGCGCGTTGGTTGCTACTTTTACAGGAGCAGGTGCCGCAACGGGTGCAGGAGCTGCCGCAGGTGCCGCAACAGGCGCGGATACTGCAACAGGCGCAGATGCGCTTGCCCCAACTTCCTCTACGCCTACTTCATACGTTTTACCGTTTACAGTGATTACAAAATTACGCATAATATTTTCTCCTTAAACTCTCTTAATTCTCTTTACCGTAAATTCACATTTAGGATTGTTCTTTTGATAATACGCCATCAGCGCCGCCATAATAACGGCAACCGTTTCCTCGTCAACCGCATTGACATCTTGCGCAGGCTGTACTTGGGGAAGGGAAACAGGCATCGGTTTCTCTTTCTTAGTGGGTTCTTTTACCGTTTTTGATTTACCCATAATTTTACCGACCAACCAAACGATAAAAATCAAAAAGGCAATCCCGACAAAAACAATCAAAAAGCCCAGCAAGGCGTACAATGCTGCTTCCGCAATAGGAACTTCACGAGATTTCTCCGCAAATTCCGCAGAATCCATTGCTAAAATATTTTTTAACATCGCGCTCTCCTTATTCCGCAAGCATTTGAAGCGCAGAAATTAAATATTGTTTTACAAACTGCGGCTCGATAATCGCATCAATATATCCGTCTTTCGCCGCATGCACGGGATCGGAATTTTCATCTGCGTATCTTTGTGCCAAAACGGTTTGATCAACGCCTGCATCGCTCATTTCAATTTGCGCACCTTGCACATTATCAAAAAGCGCAATCTTTGCATTTGCAAATGCACAAGAATAATCAAAACCAATCGACTTCGATGCAAATAACGAATACCCCAAGCCAATTGCTTTCTTATACACAACTGCGATTTTCGGCGTATCCAACATTTCGAAAAGTTCTAAATATTCCGCAGCTTCTTTAAGAGCACGGCTATTATTTACTTCCATAGAAGGGCAAATCCCCTTAACGTTTGCAAAGGTAATCAATGGAAGCTGACGATAGAAAGCAACGTCGACAAAGTTTTTAAGCTTTGCAAACTTCGCCGCATTTAATTCCACGCCATCTTCACCGCCGTCAAATACAATCGCCGCAACGGAAATACCGCCTATTCTCCCAAGAACCGTCTTAATTTCAGGTTCATACAAAGCATTCAATTCCATATACGATTCAAAAATTGACAAAATTTCATCAACGTTAGAAGCCTCGTTTAATGCCGGAATCGATTCGTTCAACTCCGCATCAATAATGGGTTCTACGCGAAGGTTGGTCAATGCAAGAATTTTTTCACGAGCTTCGGATAAATCCTTTACCTCAAAAGACGGGAGTCCGCTATTTTTTAACGCCTTTGCACTACCCACTTCTTCCTTGGCAACGTTTTTGCCTGCTTTTGCCGACAAAACAAAAGGACTATTTACCGCTAAAACGCTCTTATTTTCCACAAAAAACGAAAAGTTTGCAATCGATGCAAGCATTGCCGCCGAACCATACACGTCGCCGTTTACAATCACGTATTGCGGGGCAAATTTCTTGGATTGTGCACATCTTACAAGGAGTTTGCCTAAACCTTCTAATACGGTCACCCCTTCGCCAACTTGAACCCCATGCGTGTTCAAGAGGTAAATCACGGGCGTACGGTTTTTATCCGCAAGGTCCAAACATTTAACAATCTTATCGCAATTTGCTTTGGACATACCGCCATCACAAACCTTATAGTTTTGCGCAACAATATAAAAAGGATACCCATCTACCGTCGCAAAACCCGTAAGAACGCCCTCTCCCGTTGATTCTTCATTATAAAAATCGTTCTTTGAAAAGCTAAACGCCGAAAGTTCTACAAAACTACCCTCGTCAATGATTGCATTCACGTCAGTGCGAATTTCCATCGCCGCACTCGCAATCCTCGCCTTTCGTTCTTGTAATAACTGAATTTTCTCCATAATTTTTCTCCTAAAAACTCGGTTATAATATGATTTGATATTAATAGGCATATAAAAACGCCAAATCCCTACCAAATACAATTATACTACAAAACTTTCCATTTTTCAAGTACCTTAAACAAAAAAAATCTTAAAAACTACATTTTTTTTATTATTGAAAAGTATATTGTGCCTATAATCAATATTCGAAACAATTTTACCACTTTCTTTTGCCAAATCTTGCTTGAATTTTATCCAGTTTTTTATATAAGAATATAAAAGTAAAAATAGCAATGAGTGCCAAAGAAAGCCAAATTGTAATCCCCCACCAAGTATTAAACGGAATCAAATCAACCGAATAACACGTACCCGCTATTCCAACCGCTCTACACACCGTCACCATAATCAAAAAATAGCTTGTACTCATCGTCGATAAACCAGCCAAAAAGCACAAAATATCGTCAGGGAATACCGGCAAAGCAAAAGCAAGGGTCAGAAAAAAATTGTCCTTCCCCTTCAATTTCTTTTGCCACTTTTGTAAGCTTTCGCCGCCAATCATCCATGAAACAGCTTTATTTCCCAACTTTCGACCAATAAAAAATGCAACAAATGACCCAAGCAAAATTCCAATTAGACTATATATAGTCGCCCAAAGCGCACCAAATAACGCTACCCCTGCAAGCGTGCTCACCACACTTGGAATAGGCAAAACAAGTACTTGTAGAAATTGTAGCGTTATATAAAGTATTGGCATCCACGCACCTGCGCGCACCAAATACTCTTGCAATGCCTGCGATGATTTTATCACACTAAAAAATCCGGTCCTTTGCAAAATAAACAAGACGAGCAAAGAAAATATCACCAACACGTATGCACATAAGAGAATTTTTACACTTTTCTCCTTCCCCGACAGTACACACCATACACAAATTCCACAAACGATAGAAACGCCGATTAATATAAGAAAAGAAAATCGCAATATCGACGCATATTGCAGTTTGCCAATCCCCCCTAAACATAAGGTCCCTAAAACAACTGTAAATATGGAAAATAAAAAAAATATGAGAAGAAAAATTGCCGTCTCTTTCTTCTCATATCTATTTGTTTTATCCTTCATAGCCACACCCTTATCCACTTTTCTTTATATAGTATAGAGAAAGTTGAATAAAAATATAACTCAATCCTCAATTTTCAAAGTCCTGTGACTCTTCATGCTTTTCCTCAAAATCCACAGGCAACGTTTTACGCAATTCTACAATTGCCCCCCTTGCCAACTCATCACAACGATTGTTTCTTGCGTTATCTGCATGTCCCGCCACTTTATAAAACGTAACCTCATGCTTTTGAGTAAGCGCATAAAGCTCTTCCCATAAATCAACGTTTTGGACGGGTTTACCATCCGCCTTTTTCCAATTTTTCTTTTTCCAACCGTATATCCAACCCTCGGTAAATGCGTTGACCGTGTAAGCGGAATCGCTATAAATTTCCACTTTACAAGGATATTTTAAGCGTCTCAAGCCTTCAATTACCGCCAAAACTTCCATACGATTGTTCGTCGTATCCACTTCTGCGCCGCTGTATTCACGCTCCACGTCTTTATAAATTAAAATACCGCCATAGCCACCCAGCCCAGGATTCCCCGAGCATGCGCCGTCTGTATATAAAATAACCGTCTTTTTCTCGTCCATAATTATCCTTTTGCAAGTTTTTTACGCATTTCAAAATTTTTCGTTAGGTTTCGCCGTAAAAACGTTTGACAAATGCCCTATTTTGTTATATAATAGCTTCGTTGTATAGGGGTTTGGTATAGTGGTTGTGCCTTGGTCTCCAAAACCAATGAGATGAGTTCAATTCTTATAGCCCCTGCCAAAATACATCCTACTGCGATATGCGGTAGGATGTATTTTTTTTGCACAAAAGACGAAAAAAATACAACTCTAACTCTTCAATATGGAATTCAAATAGTCCTCAATCTTTTTCGCAACGCACGATGGATAAAATAAATGGATTGGCCGCCATAATTTCATTCAAATGTGTAGATGAGAACTCTTTATCCGTATTCAGCGTTGCGCTATAAATCACACCGCCATCCTGTCTTTTAATAATAAGATGGTTAAAACGATCCGTACCAAAGATTTCTTTAATAATCTTATTTTCGCGTTCCGTTTGAATGAACTCAATATTTACCGAATAAGTCTTTTTATTACGAAATATAGGGGCATGGAACAAGAATTGAAAACCGATCAAAATCGCCGTTGCACCAATAGCTACGTAATAAAGTCTGCCACCGCAAGCCATACCGACGCCTGCCGTCGCCCATACACCAGCCGCAGTTGTTAAACCGTATACTTCATTTCTTTTATAAACAATCATCCCTGCTCCAAGGAAACCAACCCCAGAAACAATTTGTGCCGCCACACGAGCGGAATCCGCCGCATCGCCAAACGCATACTTCGAAACAACCATCAAAAGTGCCGATCCAACGCAAACAATCGTATGCGTTCGAATCCCAGCTTCCTTGCTGCGAAGTTTTCTTTCTAACCCAATTACAAAGCCTAATGCAACCGCAAGCAAAATATCCAATAAAATTCTACTTTCAAACAATAATTCTTTCATTTTTTTACCTCAAAAGTTAATCTCCGTCCGCATATTTTTATAATTTCAACGCGTACCTGCCCCCTATCTTTTGAAAAAAATAAACAAATTTTTATTTATTTTTATTACTCCTTAAATTGATAACGGTAAAGCTCGGCATACATGCCGCCATTTGCCACCAATTCCTCGTGCGAACCACGCTCCGTAATAATTCCATCCGTTAAAACAAGGATTGTATCCGCATTTTTGACAGTGGAAAGACGATGCGCAACCACGATGGTCGTTCTACCAATCGCCAATTCCGACAATGCACTTTGAATTTGCATTTCGGTCATATTATCTAATGCACTCGTTGCTTCGTCTAAAATTAAAATAGGCGAATTTTTTAAGAATGCACGTGCAATGGATATACGTTGCTTTTGTCCACCTGAAAGTTTTACGCCACGTTCTCCCACTTCGGTATCGTAGCCGTTGGGCAAAGTCATCACGTAATCATGAATATTCGCACATTTTGCAGCAAGAATCATATCCTCATCCGTTTTATCCGTCGCACCATAAAGAATATTATCTCGCACCGAGCCCGCAAAAAGGAAAACGTCCTGCGAAACAACAGCAATTTTCTCGCGAAGATCGCGCGTTGTCACGTCATTAATATTCGTTTCCCCAATACGAATTTCCCCATCTTCACACAAATAAAATCTCGGTAAAAGATTGCAAATTGTCGTTTTACCGCCCCCTGACGCGCCAACCAATGCCAACGTTTCCCCTTTTTTAACAGTAAAGGATACGTCCTTAAGAACTTCTGCATCCTTGCCATCTTTGGACTTATAGCCAAAGTTGACGTTTTCAAACACAATATCACCGTCAAAATTAGACGTCACGGGATTTTCAGGTTCATATTCAGGCGGCGTATCCATAATTTCGCAAAAACGGCTAAACCCTGTCATACCATCCTGGATTTGCTCAAACAAATTGATTAGCGTGCGAATTGGAGTCAAGAGCATCGTTATATATAATATGTATGCCGTAAAATCCGCTATGTTAATTTTTTCAAACAAACAAAGTAAACCACCGGAAATGAGCGCAATCCAATATAAAAAGTCGTTAAACACGGACATGCCCGTGTGAAATACCCCCATTGCTTTGTAGGCATTTCCTCTTGCTTTCTTAAATTCACCATTTACCCGATCAAATTTTTCACATTCACTCTCCGTTGCGTTATACGCTTTCGTCACGCGAACACCTGAGATAGAAGATTCAATTTCCGCATTCAGCATTGCGACCTTTTTTCTTGAATCACTAAACGCACTATGCATTTTTCTTCGTGCCTTTGCCGCAAAAAGAATCATTAAAGGAATATAGCAAAGCACGATCAACGCAAGCCAGCCGTTGATTGTCGACAACATAATAATTGCACCAATCACGGAAATTAAGGAATTAAAGATATCTTCGGGGGCATGATGCGCGAGCTCGGATACTTCAAAAAGATCGTTTACCAATCTCGACATAATACTTCCCGTTTGATTTTCATCAAAGTAGGAATATGGCAAGGTTTCAATATGTTGAAACAAATCCCGACGCATATCCCCTTGTATTTTTACGCCGAGCACGTGTCCCCAATATGCCACAATATACGTCAAAATCCCCTTTACAATGTAAATCGCCGCCATAACTGCCGCCCAAGTAAGCAACAAGCGCACGTTTTCATTCGGCACGTATTTATCCATAATCGTTCGCGCAATCATCGGATAGAAAATATTGCAAACAGAAATCAAAAACGCGCACGTTAAATCGAAGAAAAACATCTTTTTATGCGGTTTATAATATTCGAAAAATCGTTTTAACATTTTCATCGCAAAACCACTCTTTTAGCTCTCGTAAAATATATGCTATATTATAGCATAGTCTCTTCAAAATTGCAATACCCATTTTTAAGGATATTCGTACAAAATAACAACATTTTTCGAAATCTTGAATTTTTTTTGAAAAATATAGCTTTTCGGCTTGACATTTTTTCTCGTTTTAACTATAATGTCATAGTAATCAATAAATGCTGCTATGGCTCAGTCGGTAGAGCGCGTCCTTGGTAAGGACGAGGTCGGCGGTTCAAATCCGCCTAGTAGCTCCAAAAGAACGCTAATTAAAGCGTTCTTTTTCTTTTACTCGCCCTTGTTTCGAACGAGGTCGGCATGAGGACGCTGCGCTATTCCGTCGCTTCGCTCCTTACAAATCCGCCTAGTAGCTCCAAAAGAACGCTAATTAAAGCGTTCTTTTTTCTTTTTACAAATATAATTTCTCCCACCCTCTTGACAAGAAGAATTCAATCTTTTATAATAATCTTAATTATAAAATTTGAGGGAATTATGGAAAAGGTTTTTGATCTCCATATACATTATACTTTCGAGCTTCCGCTTAAAGAAACAATCACCATTTTCAAGGAAGAATTTGCAGCAACGGGAACGAAAAAATACTGTTTTTTAAGCTTACCTCATGAAGTTGAAGACGATTTGGTTGTATATGATGAATTACAAAATATAAAAGGCTTATACTTAAAAGAAGTCTTTTCTCCAAATGCTTATGCATTTGCAGGTTTAGTGCATCCAAACGAACACGCCAACGTTAAGGCTATTGCGCAAAACTTTTTACAGCAAGCAAAAGAATATTTGGCAAACGGCTACGACGGTATCAAAATGTTAGAAGGCTACCCTTCCCTATTAAAAGCATGGCAACTGCCGTTAGACAGCCCCGTGTACGATTCTTTTTATGGCTTTATGGAAGAAAACGGCTATCCAATTCTTATGCACTTAGCAAACCCCAAAGAAAATTGGGATATCGAAACGGCAAGTGTTGACGCAATACAAGCAGGGCGCGTATACAATGCTTCTTTCCCTACAAAAAGAGAAATTACCGCACAACTCTTCCGAATTTTAAAGAAATTTCCTAAATTAAAGCTTATTCTTGCGCATTTTGGATTTATGAGCTATGACCTTTCCGAAGCGGAACGTTTCCTCTCTTTCCCGAACACCCTTTTTGATATCACTCCTGGTGGCGAACAACTAATCAATATGCAAAAAGAATGGAAGACTTGGCTTCCATTCTGGGAAAAATATCAAAATCGTATTCTTTACGGCACGGATTTTTACGCTTTCCCCAAAGATAAAAACTGGGAAATAGCTTTCCGTCGTCGCCCTGATTTTTTGCGGCGGTTCTTGGAAACAGACAAACAGCATCAATATTTAGACGAAGCCTTCTACGGCATTGACTTAAATAAAAAAATCCGCGACAAAATTTATCGCGAAAATTTCATTGCTTTGCTGGGCGCTCCAAAGCCAATTAACAACGAATATTTGCTTTACATAGTACGCGAATTATTGACAGTTCCAAATAAAAAATCCAAGTATGCTAACGATGATTTACAATACATCATTGCCCATCTATCCAACTAATAAAATAAACACACTCCCTTCCGCAGAAGGGAGTGTTGCTTTTTATTTCGCGTATTCAACGCCGCGGAATTCGCGGATAACGTTGACTTTGATTTGACCGGGATATTCAAGCTCCGTTTCAATCTTCTTCGCAATATCCTTCGCCAAGAACATCGCTTGCGCGTCGTCAACCTGTTCGGGTTTTACAATGACGCGGACTTCGCGACCAGCTTGAATTGCATAGCTCTTTTCTACGCCGTGGAAACTGGAAGCAATTTCTTCCAATCTTTCCAAACGTTTCACGTAGTTCGAGCCCATTTCACGTCTTGCGCCAGGGCGCGCGCCGGAAATTGCGTCAGCCGCTTGGATAAGCACCGCTTCAATCGTTTTTGGCTCAACGTCGCCGTGGTGCGCCATAATCGCATTCACGATATTTGCGTTTTCTTTGTATTTCTTCGCAAGATCCGCACCAATTTGAATGTGTGTACCTTCTTGTTCCTGATCCACCGCTTTACCAATGTCGTGCAACAAGCCTGCGCGTTTTGCAAAGTTCACGTCCAAACCAAGCTCAGCCGCCATCATACCTGCAAGCATGGAAACTTCCACCGAGTGTTTATAGACGTTTTGACCGTAGCTCGTTCTAAACTTCAAGCGACCAATGAGCTTGATAAGCTCGGGATGAAGCCCGAAAATACCCGCTTCAAAGACTGCCGCTTCGCCTGCTTCTTTGATTTGCATATCCATTTCACGAGAAACTTTTTCTACCGTTTCTTCGATACGTGCGGGATGGATTCGACCGTCGTTGATCAATTTTTCAAGCGTCAATCTTGCGATTTCACGTCTTACGGGATCAAAGCCCGAAAGGATAACCACTTCAGGCGTATCATCGATAATCAACTCAATACCCGTTGCGTTTTCAAGAGCACGGATATTTCTACCCTCACGGCCGATGATACGTGCTTTCATATCGTCATTAGGAAGGGGTACAACGGAAACGGTGATTTCCGAAGCTTGGTCCGCCGCGCACTTTTGAATTGCAAGCGAAATAATCTTTTTCGCATTCATATCCGCTTCATCTTTTGCTTGTTGCTCAAGATTGCGGACTTGAATTGCAACGTCGTGACGAGTTTCATCTAAAATTTCTTCCGTCAAAAGCTTTTTCGCTTCTTCCTTACTTAATTGTGCTACCTTTTCAAGTTCTTGAATCATAAGCTCGTGTTGCGAACTTAATTTTTGCTGCAATTCCTCAATTTCTTCTTCCTTTTTATGAAGATTTGCTTTTTGCTGTTCAAGAGCTTCCGTTTTCTTTTCGAGCGCGTCCTCTTTTTGCGTCAAGCGTTGCTCCATTCTTTGGATTTCCGCTTTCTTTTCTTTCGTGTCACGTTCGAATTCGTTTCTTAATTTTAAATCCTGTTCCTTTGCTTCAAGCAATGCTTCTTTCAATGCACGCTTGCTTTCTTCCCTGCTTTGTGCTTTAATTTGGTCCGCTTCTGCTTTCGCGTCAGAAAGAATTTTCCCGACTTGATCTTTTGCGGAACCAACCTTCTTTTTCGTGATTGCCTTATACATAAGAACACTTACAATGCAACCAACCAAAAGCATAGCAACTGCGATACCGACTGCAACGCCTACGTTCACGGTAGACGCGAGAAACAGGACGCTCAAATTAACGTTTTGCATAGTTTTTTGTGCCTCCTGATTAAAATTGATTTGATAAAACCATTATTTCAACGGATTTTTGCCAAGAATCCGACTTATAATTTTTTCTATCGAATCTATTTTACAATATTATTGAGAAAATGTCAATGGTTTGAGAAAAAATAGTTTTTCATTTCATGAAAATATTTAGCAAAAAAAGCGGAAACGTCGAGTCGACATTTCCGCTTTTTAATTACTCTTCTACGATTTCCGATTTTCCTTTTGCTACGTCACGGATTTTTTGCTCAATTTCCGCACGAATTTCAGGGTTATCCTTTAAGAACTGTCTCATCTTTTCTTTGCCCTGCGCCACTTTATTCCCTTCATAATTATAGAATGCGCCACTCTTGCCGATGATATCGTATTGAACACCCATATCCATAATACAGCCTTCCTGCGAAATACCTTCGCCAAAGACAATATCAAATTCCGCTTGACGGAACGGAGGCGCAAGTTTATTCTTCACGATTTTCGCCTTCGTTCTATTACCCATCGCGCCGTCAGAATCCTTCAACGTATCCGTTTTACGGATATCCAAACGCATACTTGCATAAAACTTCAATGCTTTACCGCCAGGCGTCGTTTCAGGGTTTCCAAACATAATCCCTACTTTTTCACGAAGTTGGTTGATGAAGATAACACAAGTCTTAGACTTATTGACAATCGCCGTCAATTTACGAAGCGCTTGCGACATTAATCTTGCCTGCAAACCAACGTGCGTATCCCCCATATCCCCTTCAATTTCCGCTTTCGGCGTAAGGGCTGCAACCGAGTCGATAACGATAATATCTACCGCCGAGCTTCTAACGAGCGCATCCGTAATATCCAAAGCTTGTTCACCAGTATCAGGTTGGGAAATATAGAGTTCATCCAAGTTTACGCCAAGTTTTTTTGCGTATACGGGATCAAGTGCATGCTCCGCATCGATAAATGCCGCAACGCCGCCCATCTTTTGCGCTTCCGCAATCGCGTGCAATGCAACCGTCGTTTTACCCGAAGATTCAGGCCCATAGATTTCGATGATTCTACCGCGAGGGAAACCGCCAATCCCTAAAGCCAAGTCAAGCGTAAGACAGCCAGAAGGAATTACTTCAATTTCCGTTTGTCCTGCCGCTTCGCCAAGGCGCATAATCGAGCCTTTACCGTACTGCTTTTCAATTTGCAACAATACGGCGTCAAGCGCCTTCATTTTTTCCGTGTTTTTTTCGTTTGCCATTGATTTATATCTCCTAATGATTTTCTTTACAAATTCTTTGCGTGCTTATACGCCAAAAATAAAGCGTAATTAATCGCTTTTTCTGAAATATCCGTTCGCGAGCCGTCAAACTTATAACGATATACAAAAATGCGTTCTTTCGTGCCTACCGCAACGTAGCATAAGCCTACGGGAAGCATAGATTTATCGGTGTTTGGACCAGCAATCCCCGTCGTGGAAATCCCAAGCTCACAATCCCCCGTTTTTAATAATCCTGCGCACATTTCATAAGCACATTGATCGGATACCGCACCAAAGGTACGCAACGTATATTCGGAAACCCCTAAACGCTTCCATTTTGAAAGCTCATTGTAGGTGTTTAACCCTTCAAAATAAACTTCACTCGCCCCCGAAACAGCAGTAAGTCTTCTCGCTACTCCACCGCCCGTAAAGGATTCTGCGACACTAACTTTCGCCTTTCGCAATTTTAGAAGGTGAATAAGTTGCTCGTTAATCGGGGTATCGTCAAGTGCATACACGCTATCCCCCAATCCATCTACAAACAGCCTCAATATACCATCAACTACCGTTTTGGATAACGTATTATTATAAGCTATTTCAATCCTTGAATCGTCGTAATCGCGGACATGGGTGCATGAAATTGCATTTTTTGCAAGATTTTCAGCTTCACGAATCAATGCTTCTATGCGCGCCTCATTCGCACCCATCGCACGAATGATAAGTCGGTCGTAAGAAATGCAGTATTTCTTTTCCAAAAGAGGAATGCATGCCTGTTTTGCATATACTACGCCCGTATCCGTTTCATCGGCTGAAAGCAAAAATATATTGTGTTTTTGATCGCCAAAAATCCCTGCGCTGACCATCTCCCCCTGAGGAAAGACGTTGGGATAGACTTCGGATAGATACTTCCTTGCGATAGAAAGCACATTTTTATCCGCTAAAAGCAGTACGTTTTCCATAGAGGTCTGCAAAGCTGATAACGTCTCTCGAATCTTTGTTTCGTTCAAATAGTCGAATACAAACATTTCCGAAAAGGTAAAACCGTGCGCGGAAAAAGCTTGCAGGACGGCGTTTTCACCCACGTTCCCTGCAATCATCCTTTTTCGCAATATAACACACGCGTTTTTCATTTGCATCACTCCAATGACACTACTTAAATTATGCGTCCTTTAATACCTGCTTATTCTTTACAACGTAAGAAATACCCGACCAAACGGTAAGAACAGTCGCAAGCGCGAACAATACGCAAGCCGCGCCAAAAATAACGTTGAATGCCGTACCCGTCAAATCCGCAGCCACCAAAAAGACAACAATGCTAACGTCTTGGCAAGCCGTCTTGTACTTACCAAGTTTTTCCGCAGCAAGAACAAGACCGTTCGTTGCGGCAATTTGTCTAAATGCGCTAATAATAAGCTCACGTGCCATAATCACGCAAACGCATACTGCATACGTAATATAAAGCGCATCATTCATATTCTTATGCCAAAACATCCAAGGCAAGGTCAAAAGCAGCATCATCGCCGTAGATACAAGCACTTTGTCCGCAATCGGATCAAGGAATTTCCCAAGATTCGTGACAAGCTTATACTTACGTGCAATATAGCCGTCGATAAAGTCGGTAAACGCCGCAAGCGCAAACACAACCGCTGCGATTACATAGTTATAAGGCAAAATGCCATCTAAAAAGAAGATCGCCACGAACACAGGAATCATAAAAATTCTCGTTAAGGTAATTTTATTAGGTAAGTTCATATTTCATAGTCCTCCGTATGACCATATAAATCGTAAGAATCGGCAGAGTCGACGATTATCTCGTATCGTTCCCCCTGCATTGCTTCGGCGGCGTTAAAATACACCTTGCCGTCTATATCGGGCGCGCTAAAATATGCTCGTCCCACAAAACAATTTCTTTCATAATCAATCCCGTCGCAAAGCACTTCTATTTTTTTGCCGACGAAATCATTCAAAATCCCCGCAGAAATCTCCGCCTGCAATTCGTACAGCGCACGTACACGGCGTTTTTTCGTTGCGTGATGGATTTGCGGCTTTAAGCGGTACGCGCCCGTATCAGGCTCACGTGAATAGGCAAAGAAACCGCAGTTTATCAATTTTGCCTGACGAATAAAGTCCTGCATACCTTCAAATTCCGCTTCCGTTTCCGTCGGAAAACCCGAAATAAAGGTGGATCGAATCGCAATATTCGGGATTTTTGCACGCAATTTTTCAAATAAGGCAAGATACCCCTCTCTCGTACCCTTTCTATTCATCAATTTCAACACACGATTTTCCGAATGTTGCAAAGGAATATCCATGTATTTCAAAATCTTATCATTTACCGCAATCTCGTTAATCAACGCATCGGTAATCACGTCCGGATAGCAATACAATAAACGAATTTTTTGAATATTATCGAGCTTTGAAAGTTCCTGCAATAGCTGAACGAATTTATTTTCGCCGTACAAATCTTCCCCATATCTCGTACTATCCTGCGCAACGATGATAAGCTCCGCCGTTTCTCCTAAGTCCTTGGCTTCCGCAATCAGTTTTTCCATAGGATAGGAACGATATTTTCCACGAATTTTCGGAATCAGACAATACGTACAATGATTATAACAGCCGTCGGCAATTTTTAAGTAAGCATAATGCTCATCCGTTGTCAAAACACGCTCCGATAAATACCCGTCGTTGCCTTTTTTTACATAATTTTGACGAGAATCGTCCGCATACGATTTTTCCAAAGCCTCAAAAATTTTCTCGTAATCGGAAATACCTAAGAAAACGTCCGCCTCGGATAATGCACCGTATAATTCGTCGATGAATTTTTGCGGCAAACAACCGGTCACCACGATTTTTTCCAAGCAACCGCTTTTATAATCGGCACATTCGAGAATTGTCTCAATCGCTTCCTCCCTTGCCGACTGCAAAAACGCACAAGTATTAATGATTACAATTTGCGCTTTGGAAAGCTCGTCCGTCGTACGACAGCCCCTGCTTTTCAATAGCCCCAACAGTTTTTCCGTATCCACGCGATTTTTATCACAACCGAGTGAAATCACTCCAAAAAGTTTATTTGTTAGCATAAATCAGCCTTTTAGGCGCGAGCGAAAAAACCGAACGCGCCTTTGTGTAGTTTTATTATTGCATCGGCCCGTAAATACTCTCGTATTCATCCTTGGTAATAAGCACTTTTCTTGCCTTTGCGCCATCGAATGCGGAAATGTAGCCCATTTCTTCCATCCATTCGATAATTTTGCCTGCTCGGTTATAACCCGTCGCACATTTACGTTGAATCATAGAAATGGACGCGCTACCGCTAATAATAACGTGCTTTAACGCCTCGATTGCCATCGGATCAACCATCGTCTTATCCGAGCCACCGCCCACGCCGTCGTCACCACCACCGCTACGCGAATTGTTGATATAATTTGTTGCTTCTTCGTCATAGTACGCTTCGTTATTTTGCTTGATGAAGTTTACGACGCGCTGCGACTCCTCAGGCGAAATGAACGCACTTTGCACACGGACAGGAGTATTGATACCCTGTGCCGTATATAAGAAGTCACCTTTACCCAAAAGCTTTTGCGCACCCGATTGATCGAGAATAACGCGCGAGTCTACGTCGGTCGCAACGCCAAATGCAATACGCGTAGGCAAGTTGCTCTTGATAACGCCTGTAATAACGTCGGTAGACGGTCTTTGCGTAGCAACAATCAAGTGAATACCAGCAGCACGTGCCTTTTGCGTAAGGTTTTGGATTCTATCTTCAATTTCCTTCTTTGCCGCAAGCATTAAATCGGCAAGCTCGTCGATGATAATCACAATCTTCGGCAACCGCTCGTTCTTGTCGAGCTGCTCGTTATATTGATCGAGATTGACTACGTATTTACCCGAACGGCTCATTTTTTCAAAAAGCTCGTAGCGACGGTTCATTTCACCAATCGCCCAATTCAAGCTTTGCACCGTCTTATGTACGTCCGTAATGATTTCATTGATCATCAAATGCGGCAAATCGTTATAAAGCACAAACTCCGTCTTTTTCGGGTCAATCAAAATCAAGCGCAATTCTTCGGGAGAATATTTGTAGATTAGACTGATAATCAATGCCCCCAAGAATACACTCTTACCCGAACCGGACGCACCGGCAACGAGCATGTGGATCATCTTAGAAATATCGCCGTAAATCTTGCGGTTTGCAACGTCTTTACCCATCGCAAACATCAAAGACGAAGGCTTTGCATTGACAAAAGTGTCCCCCGCCAACATAGAACCGAGCTGAACGAACTGTCTTTCCTTGTTCGGCACTTCGATGCTGACAACGCCCTCATCGTAGTTAGGATATACGTTTACGCCGCTCGAATGCAAACCGATTGCAATCGATTGATCCAACGCAACAACTTTTTTGGGGGAAATATTCCGAGGTATTACAAGATTATAACGCGTGACCGTAGGTCCAAACGTCACCGAGCCAACCGATGCCCCCGTCACCTTGAAATCCTCCAACGTAGCGATAATCGTTGCCTTCGTTTCTTCCACTTCTTCTTGGTTTGCCATCGGCTCAACGTCTCGGCAATCCAAATCATCCAGTCTTACACGGACGTAAGGACGGATAATGCGTGGTTTCTTCGGCTCGGATTTAGGAATATCCGGCACTTTTTCCGCTTTCGGAGCAATCGGCGGCGCTGTCGGCACAACGGGTGCTTCGCGCGTTTCCTCCAAGGGAATTTCACGCCCAAAGCCCATACGCGCACCACCTAAAATTTCGGGATCGTCACGCGTTTCTGCAACACTACGATCTATATTGTGTTCAGAGAAATCCGAAGTCAATTCATAAGGATCGTCGTCAAGCAAATTCAAACCGTCTCTCTCACTACGCGGTTCCTCTTTTTCATAAGCTTCCGTATAAGAACGGCTTACGTCCACGCGTTCCTCACGCGTTTCGCCCAGTCTTCTCGATAAAAGATCCGGTTCTTTCGTATCGCCAAAAACTCTCGGATTTTCGGTAGAGAACAAATCCATATAATCGTGACGTCTATATTCCTCGCCACGCGCACTCTCTTGCTCGTTTTCTTCTGTTTCTTCAACAACTTCCCTGCGCGAATCTTCTAAGGCGTCAAAATCCGTTCTTTCCTCAGCCTTAGGCTCGTCAAAAATCGGATAAGAAACAGGTTCTTGGGGTTGAAGTGTAGGTTCTTCCCACGTTTGCATAGGCTCAATGGGTTTGGGTGTTTCAGACTGATACGCCGAATTTGAAGAGTAGCCTTGATAGCTTTGCGTTTCGTCCTTGAACACTCTTGCCGGTGCAATATTTTCCGCATTATTCATGGAGTTTTCGTACGCACTCGAATAGGATTCATAGCCCGACGAAACAGGCTGCGTAGGATCTACGGGCGGCCTTTGATTGACTTTCGCCGTAGGATCGAACAACAAGTTTTTGCTATAATTTTCAGCAGGCGTACCCCCAAAAAGAAATTCACGGCTATTTTGGAATTCATACGCACTGCGCAAATCCACGCCTTGACCGTCGCCATTTTGCGAGCCAAAGGGCGAAAAAGCCTGTCCATCCTCGGAAAGACTTACCCCAGGTCTCTGCGTGACCGTCGGTTGCGTATATCCAAATTGCTGTATCGGTTCTTGTGCAGGAGCTTGTCCCATATAGGTGTTTTTTGCGTCGTCCGTTGGATTGGTTTGCGCAATCGGTGCAGGCTTTACGGAAACGGGAATGTTCACCACGTCCGACTGCACGGATTGTTTCGACAATTTTTCTTCCTTTACAACCTTTTCCCCCTTCTTTGCCGCAACAACAGCAAGATAAGCAAAAAGCACCGTAAGTACGCCAAAAAGCACAATCGCGCCAATATTTGTCATTAAGCGAGTGACGCCGAAAACAATAATTCCCCCACATACCCCCATGATCGTTGTTTTAGGGAATGTTTCGCCCGCCTGAAAACAAGCTTTTACGTAGCCACTCGTGCTCCAATTATACGTATGCGCAGTATGCGCGATAAAACCGATTGCAAAAATCGTAAGGACTACGAATGCCCCAAGCTTACGATTACGCACCAAGCGCTTGCCAAACAAGCCCATAATCGACAAGTATGCAAAAACGAGAATGATGGGATATGCAAAATAACCGAAAAATCCCATCAAAAAATTATGTATGGCAAGACCCAACCCACCAAACATCTTATCTCTTGTACATAAAATCAAAAGGGCGAGAATAGAAAATAACGCGCCCGTCGCGCAAAAACTTTCTTTCGTTACAATCCCAGATTCCTTTTTATTCTCTAACACTTTTTTTCCCTCATCGTGATTTTCCAAAAGGAATCACCTCCTCATATCAATTCCTATTTATTATAACATTTTTTTTTAGAATTATCAATAGTTTGACAAGAAAAAAACGAATAAAAAACATAGTTTTTTTGTCTTTTATTCGTTCTTGACTCATTTTATTCTATTTTAATTCATTTAGCAAATATTGCGCAGCAAAATAAATATCCCCCGCACCAAGAAAAAGCACAATATCCTTTTCCCGAATCGTAGCCTTCAACCAAGTTTTTAGCACGTACACGTTCTCTGCGTACAAGCACGTTCCCACGTTTTGCGAAAGGCGTTCCGCGCTTCCCTCTGCATCAAATTTCTCACGTGCAGGAAAAGTTTTGTAAATCACCAAATTTTCTATTCCCCGCAAAACGCTTACAAACTCTTTCATCAAAAATTTTGTTCTTGAATAGGTATGCGGCTGAAAAACTACGTATAATTCCCCACGGCAAACACCTTTGGCAGTTTTTATGGTAGATAAAATTTCTCTTGGGTGATGGGCATAATCACAAATAAAACTCGCCCCCTTATATCCACCAATCCGTTCAAATCTACGGCGAACGGATTGAAAGCTTTCCAACCCTTTAACGATCTCTTTCTCCCCAAAGCCAAGAGCGCGAATCCCAGCAAACGCCGCCAATGCGTTATACACGTTGCAACGCCCAATCGCATTCAACCGCACTTGACAAATCTGCTTTCCATATTCCTCGATAATGAAAGAATATTTTTCCCCGTTGGCGCGTAATTGCAGCGCACGATAATCCGATAAAGGGTTTTTAATGCCAAACGTGGAAAAATTGCTTAGCGACAGGCATTTTTCGTCGTCCGCGCAGACAAACGCCGTATTTGCTTTTTGACAGTAGGTGCGAAAAGAATCCACTAAATCCTGCTCGTTTTTATAGCATTCCATATGGTCCTTATCAATATTCAATAAAATAGCAATGTCGGACGGCACTTTTAATAAATTTTTCTTATATTCGCAAGCCTCCGTTAAGAAATACTCCTCCCCATTAGAAAAATAATTCCCAAAGGTACGGTCCTCCCCCCCAATATGCGCCGTAAAAGGCGCATTTAAGGCATAAAGAATGTGCGCACACATCGACGTACAAGTCGTCTTCCCATGACTCCCCGCCACAGAAATCACCTTAGAAAAATCCTTGCATAGCATTTCCAATAATTCAGCGCGCGAGCAAACCCGTTTTTTCATTGCATAAGCACACGCCAATTCTTGATTTTCCTTTGGAATCGCATCGGTATAAACAACCAAATCCGCCGCTAAAAGGGTTTCCTGACACCCATCTTCCCCTATAAAAATACTGATGCCTAATTTCGATAAATCTTCCGTTTGTACACTTCTATTTAAGTCGCTTCCACTAACGTGATAACCCTTATGAAAAAGATGCTTCGCTAAGGCGCTCATACTAATGCCGCCGATTCCAATAAAATATATTTTCGTATCCTTATTAAACTCTTTCAACTGCATATAACATATTTATGTTTCATAACAATGAATTATGTTACGTATAAGTATTTTTTATGCCTATGCTTCATATTTTATAGTAATTTTACTTGATTTATCCAATAAATCGTGTTATAATGATTAAAAATGTTGATTAATCGACTTGTATTAATGCATTTTTTTGATTGCTAATGCTTATCCTCATATCTGATTTATTCTTCCTCGAAAG
>JAZORL010000052.1:0-6347 GCA_045656625.1 Candidatus Scatosoma sp.
AGGAAATGCAAAAACGCAAGCGCGGCAAGGTATTGCCGTAGAACGACGAGAAAAGGCAGGTGAAAGATTATGTATTTTATCAGCACGAGAGGGGGCGAAAAGGTGACGGGCGCGCAAGCGATCGTACAAGGACTGGCGAAAAACGGCGGTTTGTTCGTTCCTGAAAAATTCCCTACCGTGACCCAAGAAGAACTCGAATCCATGATGGAAATGAGTTATTCCGAACGCGCGGCGTTTATTCTTGCCAAATATTTGGGCGACGAGTTGGGCGCGGAATATTTGAAAGACTCTTGCGAGAAAGCGTATGCTTCTTTTACGAATAGCGACCCTGTGCCTCTCGTGAAAGTGGACGGCGAAACGGGTTTGTACGTTTTAGAGCTTTTCCATGGGCCTACGTGCGCGTTTAAGGACGTGGCGCTTACTCTTTTGCCTTATCTTTTGAAGAAGAGTTGCGAAGTTGCGGGAATTAAAGAGGAAATTTTAATTCTTACCGCGACGAGTGGGGATACGGGAAAGGCGGCGTTGGAAGGGTTCCGCGACGTGCCCGGCACGAAAGTGGCGGTGTTCTATCCCGACGAGGGCGTTGCGAAGATGCAACGTTTGCAAATGACCATTCAAGACGGTAACAACGTGTTTGTGGCGGCGGTGGACGGCAATTTCGACGATTGTCAACGCGCCGTGAAAAATATGTTTGCTTCGGAAGAATTTAACGAGGCGTTGGCGAAGAAGGGCGTACGCCTTTCCAGCGCGAATTCTATCAATTTTGGACGTTTAGCGCCGCAGATTGCGTATTATTTCTCGGCGTATTTGGATATGCTTACTTCCCGTCAAATCGAGATGGGCGACGAGGTGAATTTCGTCGTTCCGACGGGGAATTTTGGGGATATTTTGGCTGGTTGGTATGCAAAACAAATGGGTTTGCCTGTGAAGAAACTCATTTGCGCTTCTAACAGAAATAAGGTGCTTGCGGACTTCTTTAAGAAGGGTGTTTACGACGCGAAACGGGATTTACACCGTACCATGTCCCCGTCTATGGATATTTTGGTGTCTTCGAACCTGGAAAGATTGCTCTTTGAAATTAGCGGTAGAAATGCAAAGTTGACCGCGCAACGTATGAAGGATTTGGCGGAAAAGAAAGAGTATTCTATCACCACGGAAGAAAAGGCGAAGTTGGACGCGGACTTTTTTGCGGGCTTTGCGCGTGAGGACGACGTTATCGAGGCTATGTACGAAATTTTCGACGAATTCGGGTATGCGATGGATACGCATACGGGGGTTGCTTTGGCGGTATATATGCAGTATAAGAATTGGCAGGAAAAGAACGATTGCTTGGATAATCAACCCATTGTCGTGCTTTCGACTGCGAACCCCTATAAATTCCCGCAGGACGTACTTTACGCACTTTCGGGCAACGACGTGAAGGATAGCTTTAAGGGGATTAAGCGGTTGTATCTTTTGACGGCGATGAAGCCCCCCAAGAGCTTGCTGGATATTCGCTATCGGCCTTTGCGTTTCAAAACGCGCGTGAAGAACAATTTGAAGGATATGACGGCGCTTGTTATGCGTTTTGCGGAAGGGGAAATCGTACCCGAACCGACCAGCACGAAATAAGTTGGTTTCCCGTGAAACGGGAAGAAATATGTATAATGAGTGAAAACCCCCGATATTTCTTGTGAAGATGGGGAATAGCGAGGGAATAGCGGTTGCTTTTTCCTTGGAAAATTGGTATACTGATAGCAAGAAAATAGGAGCAACAATCGTATGTTTGGTTACGTTCGCGCGGATACGCCGTATTTATATATAAAAGACGAAACGCTGTATCGAGCGATGTACTGCGGCGTTTGCAAGGGGATCGCGCAGGTGTGCGGGCAAAAGGCACGTATGGGACTTTCCTACGACGTGACGTTTTTGTCCGTGATTATGCATAATCTTCGCGGCGAGGACGTAAAGATAACCAAGCAGCATTGTTTTACCCATTGTATCCGTACAAGACAAATGGCAGAGGTGGACGAGCTTACACGCAGGCTTGGCGCACTCAACACCGCGCTCGTGTATTATAAATACACGGACGATATTATGGACGGTGACCGCGGTCGCGGCAAACGGCTTTGGTTCAAAAAAGGTTTTAAGCGAGTAAAGAAGAAATACCCTGAAATTGAGCGGATTGTTCGGGAAAACCTTGCCGAGCAGGAAAAGACGGAAAAGGCAAAGACAGATAGCTTGGATAGGGCGGCGGATGCAACGGCGAAGATGCTTGCGGACTTTTCCGATTACGCCTTGGAAGAAAAGGCGAATGCCTATACGCGGAATTTGTTTTATGCAATCGGGAAATGGATTTACTTGATCGATGCGCTCGACGATTATGATAAGGACAAGAAAAAGGGTGCTTATAATCCCTTTCTTCTTGCCTATGGCGAGGATAGCAAGCAAGCGTTGATGGCGAGTGAAAAGGGGAAGGACGTGGAGTACGTGTTTAACGCACTGTTCTTCGATATTCGGGAGAACTTGTCCCACCTTGAATTCCGCTATAACCGTGACTTGTCCGACAATATTTTGCTTCGCGGACTTCCGATGATGACGAAACGGATTATGTGCGGTTGCAGCGCAAACGGCGTATGCAAAACAAAGAAGAAGGCAAAAAAATAAATACTCGCCGTGAAAAAGGCGAATACTAAAGAAGAAAAAAATATTTGGCGAAAGCCGAAGGGAGATCACATGAAAGAATATTACGAACTTCTCGGTTTGACCGAAAACGCAACGGATGAAGAGATTGAGACTCGTTATAAATTGTTGCGCGAACAGTACAAGGAAGAGAGATGGTTGGACGGGGAAGCTGGCAACAATGCGGCGAAAGCACTCACGAAGCTGGACGCAGCGTACAAGGAAATTATGAGCTCTCGCAAGGAAACGAGCAAAAATAGCAGCGGCGCTGATGCGTATGCGGAAATTTCCGAGCTTTTGAAGCAAGATAGAATTGCGGAAGCGCAAGCGCGCTTGGACGATTTTAACGAACGTCCCGCAGAATGGCATTATTTGCAAGCGGTCGTGTTCTATAAAAAGAATTGGACGAACGAGAGCAAGAAACAGCTCGAAATCGCCATGGAAATGGACCCTAACAACATCAAATACCGCGCGGCGTATGGTAAAATGAACGCAAAGAACGATTTTGAACAGCAATCGGCATATCAGCGTTCGCAAAACCCGTATTCCAATCCGAATACAAGACCGTATGACGATGGGGAACAAATGGGCGGTAATGCTTGCTCGGAATGTATTTCTTGTTGTTATACCTATATGTGTGTAAACTGTCTTTTCAACCTTTGCTGCGGTTGCAGATAAGGAAGGATTGAAATGAAGAAAATTTCGGCTTACGAAATAGCGTTATCCGCATTATCCTGCGCGATTGCGACGATTTTGCTCACAATCGGCTCGTATTCGGAGATTTTGCTCTTTACGGGATACCTTTTTTCCTGTGTTGCGCTGATGCTTCCGCTTGCGAAAAGGAGCTATGGCGGATATATCCTTGCCTACTTGGCAACGTGTATATTGTCGCTCATATTTAATGCGGCGAGGTTTTGGGATTTGTTGCCGTTCATAATGTTTTTTGGATTGCATCCGCTTGTGAACGAGTTGCAGCTCAAAATCCGCATTAACCGTTGGGTTGCATGCGCGATCAAAGCACTGTGGTTTGACGTGACAATGTATCTTGTTTGGCGGTTTATTTTTGGTATGACCACGACGATTGAGTTCGTCGATCAATATGCAATACCGGTTATTTTGGTGTTAGGAACGGCGTTTTTCGTGTTTTACGATTACGTAATGTATAAGTGGCGTGCCGCCGTTAATAATTTGGTGTATCGGCTTTATAAGAAATGAGGAAGAGAAAACAAGCTCAATTAGATAAGGGGAGAGCGAGTTTTATGATAGAGAAAAACGATATAATTTGTGCCGTTACGGATGCGGTCGGCTCGAACGGCGAAGGCATCATCAAGCACGAGGGGATCACTTTTTTCGTGCCTGCGTGTTTGCCCGGCGAGAAGGTTCGCTTTCGAGTGCTGAAAATAAAAGGGAATATCGGGTATGGTAAGGCAGAAGAAATTCTGACGCCTGCGGAAGAGCGTGTTCGCCCGAAATGCCCCGTCTTTTTGCGCTGCGGCGGATGCTGCTTGCAGCATATGGATTATGCAATGCAGCTCACGCATAAAGCAACGGTTGTAAAAGATGCGCTGCGTAAGATTGCGGGCTTGCACGTACAAGTCCCCATTGCGATTAAAAGCGACTTTCCGTATGGGTATAGAAACAAATTGCAAATCCCGATCGGGGTGGATAAAGACGGCAAAAACGTCATCGGTTTTTATGCCGAGCATAGCCATCGGATTGTCCCTGTAAACGCGTGCGCGATTCATCCCGAATGGGCGGAAAAATTGATTGCCGTATTGCAACGTTATATGACGGAATGCGCAGTTAAGGGCTACGACGAGGAAGCAAAAACGGGTACGTTACGCCATCTCGTCGCGCGGGAAATTGACGGGAAACACATTGTCACGCTCGTAAGTGTTAAGCGTGATTTGCCGAATATTCCGTACTTGATAGAGTTGCTTGCGCAAATTTTGCACACTTTCACTTTGTATATCAATATCAATCAAGAGGATACGAACGTAATTCTTGGAAAAGAGTTTCATCTCGTACATGGTACGGGCTTTTTCGAGGGCGAGGAGCAAGGAATCCGCCATGAAGCAGGACCTGTCACCTTCCTGCAGGTCAATGAAAACGTGCGTACGAAGCTGTATAAGGACGCCATTAAAACGGTGTGTGAGGACGGTAGCGAGGTGGTGGTTGACGCCTACTCGGGCGGCGGACTTTTAACAGCGATGCTTGCCAAGAGGGTCAAGCGCGTATATGGTATTGAATTGGAAGAAGAGGCGAGCCGTTGTGCGGACTCGTTGAAGATGAAAAACGGCTTGACGAATATGACGAATATTTGCGGCTACGTAGAAGAAAAATTGCCCGACGTTTTGAAAAAAGAAAAGGGTGAGAAGTTGCGTTTAATTCTTGATCCGCCGAGAGCGGGGATTGCTCGGAGTGTATTAAAAGCGCTTTTAGAAAGCGGCATTCCCAAGCTGACGTTGATTAGTTGTAATCCAGCGACGCTTGCCCGAGATTTAGGGATTTTGAGCGGTCGTTTGATTGAATCGGATGGCGAACTGATTAAAAATCCTGCATACGAAGGCATGGTAGAAGGGGAAACTCTTTCGGGATACTACGCGGTAGAAAAGATACAGCCGTATGATATGTTCCCCCAAACCAAACACGTAGAGACGCTCGTGTTGCTACAATTAAAGTAAACAAAAAATACACGGAAATCCTTAGTTTTCCTATGTATTGCAAGCATTTTGTATTCACGGAAGATGCGGGCGGATACAAGCAAAAAATTCTCAAAGAGTATCGCACGGTAAAAGTCCTTGTAGAACTCGATTAAGGGAACACAACAATTTATAAAAGGAAGCACTCCTGCTTGAACGAGTATCAAGCAGGGTGTTTTTATTTTTAACGAGAAGAAAATTATTGAAATATGGTAAGGGAATGTTGGAAAATTCAAAAAATAATAAAAAGTGGTAAATTTATTGGAAAATATATGCAAAAAAGGATGAAAAAAGTTTATTTATAATGCAAAATGGTTTAATTTTTATATTGAAAATTGTTTTCTAATGCGATAAAATGGTAACGTAGGAGTGTAGCATCATCAAAAATAAAAAATGTCATAGGAGGAACTACAAAAATTATGAAAGTATTGAAGAGAAAAATGTTGAACGTTTTGCTTGCTTTTGTAATGGTATTCAGCTTTGCTTTTTCTGGGTGGGGCGGTATTTTTACGGCGATCAACGCAACGGCAGAAACGACGGCTTTGGAAACGGAATTTACGAACGACGGTCAGTTTAGCCTTAGCGAATATAGCGGCGTTGCGTATTCTTTTGTGGACGGCGCAGCGGAAGGCTTGCCTGCAGGCTCTGAAGGTTCGGTATTGAAAATTGCAGACAACGGCGCGGCATACGTAAACGTTGATTTCAGCGCGGCGAAGATTTTGGCAAGCACGGTGGAAAGCGTTGTTGTAAGGGCGTATTCCCCCGATTATACCGCTGATGACGAATTGAGAATTAATAACGGCAGCGGCAGCGTAGGCGGCGCAGGGGCGCACAATATGTCTACGTGGTGCGACATTTCTTTGCCTTTGAATTATATTACGGCGGAAAACGGCGATTTGGGTGCGTTTGCGCTTGGTCTTCGTGACAAGGGTACGATTTCTCCTTATTTCTATATTGACAGCATTACCGTCAATATGAAAGAAA
>JAZORL010000053.1:0-47070 GCA_045656625.1 Candidatus Scatosoma sp.
CAGACGCAAGGGACTTAAAACTTTTTTCGAATGTTAAATTTTAACACCCCTGTGAAAAAATAACAAAATCCACAAAAAACTTAACATTTCCGCGCCGCTGTGGCGGAATAGGCAGACGCAATGGACTTAAAATCCATCGAAATTAACCTTTCGTGCCGGTTCAAGTCCGGCCAGCGGCACCAAGAATAGGGTAAAATCTTCGGGTTTTACCCTATTTTGTTATCTTTGGGAACTAATTGGGAACCAAAGTTAACATTTTCCTGCCGTTTCTAAGGCAAAAACGGGGCTTTTGTCGTCGTTTTTGTTAAATTTTAACATAAATCACCAAAATCATAGTCGATTTTGTTAATTTCAGAGAAAAAATACTCTTCCGAATAAGTTGTGTACCCTCTGTCTACACGGCTTGTTTTTACGTCATTATCGAACTCGTGACCCGACCAAATCATTACAACTTCAGGATTGCAACCGCACTCTTTCGCTCTCGTTATAAAGGTATAACGGAACTCGTGGATATGCCTGTCGGGATAAATTCTTTTTATCGCGTCGCGTATTGTGTACTGACTTGCAGTCCTCGCCTTCTCGAAATCTATCATCGGCAAAACCTTTTTCAGCATCGGCGAGAAAGGAATTTTTCTCATCACTTCGTCGTAGCCTTTGCGGATTTTTTCCGAATAACAGGTCAAATACCCATCGAAAACTTCCAAAGACGGCAATTCGCCGACACGCATTCCCGTGTAAAGCAGCACTAAAAGCGCCGAATTCCCCGCAAAATGCGGATTATTCTTGCAAAACTGAATTATCTCGAACTCTTCTTGCTTACTGAACGCCCTACCCTTTTTGACCTTGTACGGCGCAAGCACGACTTTGTTTACAGGATTTTTCATCTCGTAATCATCGGCAATCATTATAAACATATTCGACAAAAGCTGTTTGAGCTTGTGTGCAGTTCTGTTTTTGCCCTGTTCAACAAGATCGAATAAAAAGTCTTGCACTACCTTTCTCGTGATATCATTGATATACATCTTACCGAATTGCGGTATCAGGTGTCCGCTAAGTAAAAGCGTGTATGCTTTATACGTCGAGCTTTTCACTGTTTGCTTTTTGATACGCAGCCACTCTTCGGCGAATTCTTTGAACCGCGGAAAGTTCTTGTGCAGTTTGATGTCTTCTGCAATGCGGAGTTTTTCAATAAATTTGAGTTTCATCAGCTCAAAATTCTTGCTTGCGACTTCAATATTATATCCATCCCGACGGTATCGAGCTTGATACATTCCTTTGAAGATGCGGTAAGTAACGATTTTTTCATTAACTACAAATAATCTTTTTAAATTATCTGGCATAGTTTCTATCTCCTTATTAGTAAATTTGATAAAACCTCGCCGTTTTTTCTTCATCCTTTTTTAATTGTTCCCAAAAGTCCTCAGAACTTTAATTAATCTGAACTTCACCTCCTTGCAGTATTTATTAAACTCACCATTTTTTGTGCATTTGCCAGTGCTTTACTTTTATACTTCATAAATCATACAAATATTTATCACCATAATAGCTCCCGATATTTTCTTGTTTATGGTAAAACACAGAAACTCTATTAATATTAAAAACATTTATTTATAAAACAATATTCTTAACAGTATCCCTTACGGTTTTTCAATTTACTCATAGAAAAAACCTTTTATGCTTCCATCCATATTTCCTACCACAACTGTTCTGTCAAGGAGAATATTCGACAATTCGCAGCTCGTTTCGGGTAATAATACGCAAGTATGGCAAGCCGCATAATTCAACGCTTCAATGCCTTGCCCTTCACTAAAACTGCACACAGGATCGTTTGCGCAAAATTTTGCACTATCGAGAGCTCTTTTTAACACTCCAGGTAAACAATCAGCATAACCTTGTCGAACCAATCCTCCAAGAGTTCCTTCCGAATCCCCGCCAGTCGTATAAATAAAGATACCGCACATATTTTCGCCTTCAGCTTCACCATAGTAAATACGTTCCCTAATGGATGCCGTCGGATAACCGCAGTTAAAGCTCAACTCTTTTATCAATAAATGAGTTAATGTGTGGATAAACAAGAACTCGGAATCAATAAGTCTCGGATTATTTCTTCCATAAAAAGACTGTTCATATTTTTCACGTAAGGCTTTTGCCCTAGACGTAAATATGTCTGACGAGAAAAATTCCGTTAAGTCAGCCTTATCAAATTCTATAAAAATTCCTTCCCCCTTAGATGCCGTTGCAGGATAATAATTCGTCCTCTCTTTCTTTACGGAAACAAAACGCCCATCTGAGGGCTCCATACTGTGCGTCGGTTGAATGCGTGAAAAACCTAAAAGAGCCGTAACCTCTTTCACTTTATGAATTAAAGCAATCGATTTTACCCCCTTAATACCGTAAAGCGATACATCTACTCCTTCTCGTTTAAATTCATCTCTTTCAAAGTTTTCACTGGTGATTTTTCCCGTCAAAGCCTTATACTCTTCAGCTTTATAGCGCAATTCCTTTTCGATGTCCCTATTATCTTCCTGCTCAGGTAATAATTTACGCTTTAAAACTCCTTTAACCGCTTCCAAATCCTCATAAATTTCGTCCGCAAGATTAGGAGCATATTTATCAATTTTTTTATTGATATAGACTATCTGTTCTTTTTCATTATCGCACTCATCAATACCATCCTCAATAACATTTAACAACTTCTTAAAAGCGTCCGATTCCTCTACTTTCGATGTCAAATAACTTGAGTACGGTGGAATAACCAATGAGCTGATTACGCGGGGGAAATATACAGACGAAGCACCTCTTTGCATTGCTCTGGGATACGCATCACAAAATTCTCGTTCATTTTTCCAAGGATGTCTTCCCGTACAAGAAAAAGACGTATGAAATTTACTCGTTTCTTCAAGATATTTAAAGCCGCCACCTGCTTTCTCAGTATTAAATGCACCAAAAAGCGATGCCTTGGCCCCACAGCTTTCACACTCCACTTCAACGCCTTCCAAACCCGAAGTAGCAGAAGTACCCGTTTTGAACTTTAATTTTGGAAATAAACAAACATCTTTTTCGCCGCCGTATTTATTTTGTCTATGAACCCAATTTACCCACGGAAAATCATCGATATGACCATGCTCACAAACAGTCACAATACGTGCTGGGACTAATGCTTGATTATCTTCAGAACAACGCAACCGTTTCAACATATATGTATCTTCCGTATTGCCCTTTCTTTGTGCCTTTGCTAAATGTTCTTTTTGCCATTCTTCAATAGGCTTAAATTTTCTGCATTTAGGGCAGAAATACCATCTGGGAAAACGAACAAACGGAATTCCCGCATCTGAAGGCGTAATAAAATGTTGAACCCCTAACAACTTTTCTAAGCGTTCGTCATGAATAATCTCGGGTTGTTGCCAAGCCTCAGGCAATCCAGTCATCAAAACTTGACTGGGAAAGTCAATCATCGCTCCTACGCCGTATTGCAAAACCGCTTGACTGCGTCGTACGCTATGCGTTGTAGGATCTAAAGGTCTGGGTTCTTTAATTTTACTCATATTCTCCCTCCCAAATCAAAACAGAAGCGGAAACCGTCTTATCCACATTTCTCAGGGAGGTCAACGTTCTCTGTGCATCATCCTTGTTTTTATCATCAAAACGTTTGATGATTCGATGCATTCCCTTAGGGGCATCCGCAGCAATATACTTATCTCCATATGCAATTTTTTCAAAGTTGGTTGCTTTGGTTTTCCACTCTTCAATAAAAATTTCTAATTGAGTTTTAATCTGCTCACTATCATCTTCCATGCCAGCAGGATTAAACGTATTGATTTCTCTCACTCTTTCGTATATGAAAGTTGCCAACGCATCAACTTTTCCCGCAAGTTCATCATCCAAAACAAAACCTGCGCTTTCGTCTACATTCAATTCGCTTACGGATTGTCTGACCCCCGATAATAATACAGCATGAAGAGCTCGATCTCTAGCAGGAGCCGAAAATGGAGTAACGCCCGTCGGCTCAACATATTTATAAAAAGCCCCATGAAATGCTTTAAATTGCTCGTAATATGACCTATCTCTACTTTTTGAGGAATCGTAAAGCGTAACGGCCAAACCAGGATTCGTTCTACCAATACGGCTTGAAGCTTGGATATATTCGCTAACTGATTTTGGTTGACCTTGTAAAAACATTAAATTCAACCTTGAAACGTCAACCCCCACGGAAATCATGTTCGACGCCAACAAAACATTGATTGGATACTTATGTTCTTCAATGTTCTTTTTGGAGTATACCATATTTTCAAGTCGATCCAACGTATCATTCAATTCCGAAGTGCTGACACGACTGGTTAACTCGTATGCCATACCAATATTTCTGGAAGATGCTACTTTAACGATCTGTCTATATGTAATTCTCTTGATAAAGTCTTTAACGTCATCCGAAACAACCGAGGACGCTTTCCCCAATTCTTTCAAGCTGTTAAAATATATTGCCAGTGTATAAAATTGATCTTTTTGTTCATCGGGACACTCCAATTGATGAACGTATTGCAAAGCAATTGCCGCTGCCCTTGCCTGCAACATAACCTTTGTTTTTCCCGACGGCATTACGCCAAGATAAGAACGGCCAAAATCAATTTCCGTGGAAATTTCCTTTGCAAAGAAAGAATCGCTTGCATCCAGGCCCTGTGCTGGGAATTGGCGAACCTCTCGATTATATAAAGCACGACATTGTTGTTCAGCCTGCCTTATTGTTGCTGTAGAGGCGATAATTTTAGGCTTACGTCCTTTATACGAACACAAATAATCAATAGCGGTTTCATAAATCCCCACCATAGATCCCAACGGTCCTGCAATCAAATGCAATTCGTCTTGAATAATTAAATCGGGTGAGTCATTTGTTCCCTTGCCAAAAAAGGACATAACCTCCTTTTTCCACGCCATCATCGCAAATTTATCCACAGTACCAAACAACAACGTAGGCGGATTAGCATACAATTCCTCGTCAACAATTTGAATAGGGAGAGTCCCCTCAAATTCACACCCTTCTTGTGTGCAGCTCAAATAGAAATGTTTCTTATTGCGAAATTTATAGCCCCACTTCCCGATTTCCTTGCCGTTAACTTCATCTTTGACCAATTTCGTTCCGCACCAAGGGCATTTCAAAACTTGAAACTTGTTATGCTGATCTTTTCTGTACTGTAAACTGCCCGAATCCTTCGTCAATTCCTTATATTCTTTATCAGCCACAGCATTGGTATTTGGGACATGCTCACCACCAATCCACAACCCGATTGTAATAGGTTCTCTGCCTAATTTATAGTTTTTAAAACGATTACTTTCCTCATCGTTGCGGATTTTTTCACACGCACAAATCAACGTCGCAGCTCTGGTAAACTGTTGCGACGTCAAAAGACGTAGTGTATATCGCATCATAACGGTTGTCCCACCGTTGGTAGGATTCGTTAACCGCCTATGGAAAATGGTAAATGCCGTTAACCCCAAATAGGCTTCCGTTTTACCACCGCCCGTCGGGAACCAAATTAAATCAACTAAATCTCTTTCATCGCAAGTAGGATCGATAATTGAACGTGCAGACATCAACAAAAAACCCAACTGGAACGGTCTCCATCTGCACTTCTCATCGCTATATGTATAATAATTCAACGCCGCCATTTCTCGTTGCCACGCTTCATCCCTAGGATACCGTTCATTTTTTTGGAACATCCCATGGATTCTCTGCATAAACATCGCTCGATTTGTCAACTGAAAAGCATTCCAGGCTACGTCATTCGTTTTTAAAATATTCAAACCATATTTCATACGTTCGTAAGCTTCAAGACATTGCGCAATATGCTTATCCGCCGCACTATGATACCGTTCAATGAAAGCGGGGGTTGTCCTCTCGGCTCGCAATCCATCAATCCATGCGCCATAGCAATCGATAAAGCTTTCCATTTCCCCAATCTTAATATATCTGTCCGTTTTATCGAGGTCGGACAAATATTTCATGGATAAGCATCTATCGCTTACCGCTTTTTCACGCGCGGTTTCCCTTCTTAAATTGAGATTGACTTTCGGGACTTCAAACATAGGCATAAATTCTGTGAAAATTTTACCTATCCCATCTTCTATTTCCCAATCAACCGATACCCCATGTCCCGTACCATAAACAAGCTTATTTCGATATAACAAATCCAGAGATTTTTCTTCCTCTGAAAAAGCTGCTGTATCGGAAAAGTGGTTGTAGCAAACAAATTTCGCTCCGTCTAAGTTCTCGGAATCAACCGTTATTTTGGGCTGAAAAATATGTCCGCGTCCAATCACCTCGTCATTTACCATCATTACCGTGATGCTATACACATTTCCAATTGCACGGTGTTTAACAGCAGTAATATAACCTTTTGCATTCGCTAAAGGCATTTTTGCAAGATTTCCTTCGAAATTTAGAACAATTTCTTCGCTAAACGGTTGCCGTCTATAGGCTTTTTTAGAACGGAAAACCTGGTTCAAATTAACAATAACCCACTTCAACTCTATACAATCATCAAGTCGATTTGCTTCAATTAAATCATCCAATTCTTTAGCCTTGATCGGTTGTAATTTTTTTATAGTTTTCGTATCTTTATTAAAAGAAATGTATGGCGTTAAGCAATCGGGAATATATAAATCATCGTAGGGAAAAGGAATTTCTATTTCCTTATCATTCGCAATGACATATTTTGCATAATCAACACTGATTTTTACACTTGCTATATCTTTTGAAATAAAAAATGTTAACCCCATAGAAGAAGGCTTATTTTGTTGCGCAAGATTAACTTCGTCATCAAACGAGTCATCTTTATACATCGGTGAACGACGAGTATTTTCACCCTCCGATGCTTCCTCCTCTAAAACAACGTCATCTTCGGGTTCTCCGGCGTTCTCGTCTTCGCTAACGGCATCATTATCCCCAAATTTTTGTTCTTTTGGATATAAAATACCAACAGAGTATCTTTCCGACGGATATTCGGAAATCAATTCATGTTCTTCATCGGGATAAGAAACCTCTGAACCCGGGCCCATTAATTCCGCGCGCATGGCTTTTGCAATTTTTTGTCTTAACTCAAGCAAATCTTTTTGTAAATCGTTCATCTTTTGCCCCTTATATATTGCAAGGTTTATTAATCATATACATCGGCACACAAGCATTTTCACCGGGATCGTTAATGCTTGTGATTTGTTCAATCTGCGATAGATTTTCAGCCTTGGCGGAAATCGCATCCCACAAAGGATCTTTCTTATCGGTAAACATTCCTCTAATAATGGCTTTCCCCAACAAATCGAGAATTTTTATTCTCAAACTTCTAATTTCATCGCAGGCCTTTTTTATCTCTGCCGGATATTCATCCAATTCCACCAATTTCACTATCGCAGTATAGTCGCTTTCCTCTCTCGGGCCCACTATATGCGTTTCTTCATACAACCAAGATCTGATGGTTACTTGATGCTTTGTGCAACCGTATACTCGTAATTCATCCGCAACTTCTTGATATGTTAAATTGTTGTCACGAATATATTTTTTTAAAGCAATCTTCCAACAAACGGAAAGCCGATAATATTCGGGGTATTTAGTGTTTTTATACTGATTTTCAAGCAACTGATTCAGCAACAAATCAACGATATCTTTGTTTTCTGTTTCTTTGGTAAAGACGATGCTGTCCCCCACCTTTAAATTCTCCAAATCCACTTCGGAAATCTCAGTACCGCTAATTCGATAACCTTTGTAATGTTTGGTAAAGAACCCCGTGCTTCCAGATGCAAAGGTAAAGATTTTAGCTATCTTTATCATACCGTCGCCCGCTGTGTTGGAGGATGATAAATAGCGATATGCACCTTTCAACTGCAAGTCCTTAGCCATCTTGTCCATTTCGGTTTCAAACTCTTCATCTTCCAATTGTTCAACAACTGCTTCCTCTTCTTCGAGTTCTTCCACGAAATAAGACATATGGTTCTTTTCTTGTATCAATTTTCTACCACGTTCCGCCAGTCGATTTAAATATCTCGCCTGATAACGTTCAAAATTATAAAGCAATGTTTCCCCTGAAATAAACCCAAAACTTGCATAGGGGTTAAATGAAAAATCATAATACCCCGTAATGAAAATTGCATTGTAAAAACTCTCCGCACTTTTTTCAAATGCGGAAACCGTCACTACTTTAGGACGCTGTCCCTGCGTAATACCACAATCATCCAACCACAAATAAAAGATAGTTTCATAATATGCTTTTGTGGTAATAATACAATCAACTTTTCGTTTAAGAATTCGATCTTTTACCAACTCCGCCTTGGGATTCACATTATACAAGCCCTCAATCATCGCTTGTAAAGCATTAGAAACAAAGACGGCATCTTCTTTTAAACTGCCCATCAAGGAAGCAGAAAAGCTCCTTAATTCCAATAACTTCTCATTAATTGTCCAAGGTAAAAGTTGCTTGTCATATGCCCTATCACAATAAGACAGAGGAAAAAATGCAGATCTACAAAGATTCAGCAGGAAATAAGCGGTAATAAGAAATTCTTCTTTTTGATCATTGTTAAAAGCTTCTTTTTTGACTTTTAAAATCCTTCGCTTAATTTCAAAAATCGTTTCGTTCTCAACAGGTGTTTCCACAAAAATATCTTTTATTCCACGCGCAATGAAAGCATTTAATTCCCTTTTGAAATCTTGTGTATGGAAGGTATACTCCTCATCTCTAATTAACGGAGAAACACTCTCAGGAACAAATGCATGATAACGATACTCTTCGGATTCAAACCATTCCGAGTATTTTGTATAATGCGTTTTTCCTTCCAAAACAACGAATTTAAGACTTCTTCGATCTGTAATATCATGAATCTCGCTGTTGGAAATCCACAAGTTTTCATCAGCGATGATACACCCGATAATTCTTTTTTGCCTATCGGCAATAATATCATCACGGCACGCGGATATTTTTGAATAAAACTTCAAAATCGGTTCTTCCTTCGTTGGATTTATTCCGATTTGATAACAATCATTTTCGCTGTAATATGCCGCCGTCACCAAATCCGATAATGCGACTTTCTTGCCTCTATAACCGATATGTACTCCGCGATATAAATCTTCTGCCGTTTCCCTATCCGATATAATAGCTACAGAATTGCCTATCTCGGTAGATATCTCCTTTGACTTACCCGTAAATGCAGATAAAAATTCTCTTCTTTGCTTGAAAGTAGATCGAACGCCTTTACCGCCAAGTTGTTCAGCCTCCCCTTGATAAATCGCAATACTTAACTCCTTTACATCATGAATATTTTTATATCTTGCTCCGCCCTTAAGCTCGAGAGAAAAATACTTTACTCCACGTGTGAATCCCGCGCCAAGTTGCCCCCCATCCATAATCCCTTTATATCTCACCCGTTCACCATCAACAATTAATATATCTCCGATAGAAAGAGACGCTATTAATTGCTCAATGTCCGTATTATTATAAAAAAGGCAAGCAAAAGAAGCTATCGCCACAGCCATAGCATGATAATATATTGAGCCTGTATCTAACGCCAACGTTGCCGTATGGCGTTTTTCGGAATCAAAGATTTCGCATAAATATTCCCCATACTTCTTCAAAGGAAGTATCTTGTTTAGCTCAATCCCCATATAGCTTATAGAAGTTTCTCTAAAAATTTCTTTTGTACTTGCCATCTTTTATTCTCTCTAACTGCTTAGCCTATAAATTACCACTCCGTATGTCTTCACATAGTAGCAGTCTTAAACTTGGTATTTTTGGTGAGACTCGTCCGAAATTTCTTGCGCTTCAAGAGTGCATTTTACCAAAAAAAATGTTCATATCACTTATATTAGCCTTTTATAATCTTTTTCAATACATCCAGCTCTTTATCGCTATACACAAAAAAGTCTCCGCATTTTTTTGCCGTACTCAAATCAAGCGGTACTTGTATTTCATTTTTTCCATATTCATGTCGAATAGCATTCTTTATGTTTTTGAATAAATTGGAACGTCGCGTTTTAACAAACAAAGAAATTACATATTCTTTACCTTCATGTTGGATAATCAAATCCTTCCCTGAGATATCATTTTTACATGAATAAACAACTTTATCAAAGCAGTTTTCCTGTACTACCATTAGGTAAAAATGATAATCGCGAATAAAGCTGGGATATGCACGTAAAACTCTTGCATCCAAATCCATTTTCTTGAAGACTCGATTTTTATAAACGACTTGTTCTCCCTTTAAGCTTAGCTCATGCGAATTTAATGAATAATATCCATCCAACAATTCTACAGGAGTTGGCAGCTTGTTAAAACTAAATATAATATTATAAAACGCATAAATAATGGATGGAAACTGCGTTTTTTCTACCCCAACCTCATCCTTGTGGTCGCGATAAGCATTGTAAAAACAATCATAATCAATCTGCCGCATTTGTTCTTCGCATTCGCGCAACGACAGAGAAAGATCTTTAAGTAAATAGCCTTCGCCATTCATAAACTTTACATCTTTTATTGCCATAACAATATCCTAAAAATTTTTATCTTATAAACCGTACTTGTAAGTTCAGTTTTAAATAATACTTTCCATTTTCCTTGTAGATATCACCAAATTGATGTCTGCTCGTACTTGCAGTTTCAAACTTTGTATTTTTAACCAAATAGTTTTCAAACTCGTTGCGATTAAACAGGTGGTAGCAAAGAACTTCTCCATCTTCCCGAACGATGATATATCCCCCTGTAGCATCAGCGGTTCCATCCCACGCTTTAGACGGCAACATTCCAAGCGCACTCTCCGTCAAAAGTTTCTTAAACTTGTAGTGATAGAAGGGGTGCCCCTTGAAAAGATTATAGTTCATTGGATTCGTTTCAACAATGGCTTCAAGTGCTTTCTCGACAGTATTAACACCCGTTGCGTAATACTTCATCAGCATATAGGCACAAATTTGAGGTAAGTCACCATCAATTAAAAGTAGATTACTCTCAAAAGTATCATTCTCCATACCAATATACTTCAATGAACAGCCTTCTCTTGCTAAATAAGCCATCTTTTCTCTAAATAATTTAGAACAACCCGCAAACCCACTCATTACCGCATCGCTAGTATTACCGATTACTTCGTAAACAAAATTCGTTGTTTTTCCTGCGTTTATAAGCGTCGACGCTCCACCAAGCCTCGATTTAATACTAAATCCTTGCACGGATTCGTAACCAGTATTAATATCGTGAATTTTAACTCGAATATCAGCTTTATCTCTTGATTTTGCTTTCAAAGTATTTACGCTGATTCTATCAAGAAACGCTTCAGTATCAGCAGATGCAAAGGATGGAGCGTTAGCTGCAACAATCTCATTGTAGAGCTTGTCTGCCACACGAGCAAATTCATCGGCCGGAATGTCTATCAGCATTGCAGAGGTATCACTGTTGTATATCGAAACTCTGCCTGCGCTACGGTCAACACGAAACTCAAGAATACCGATATTTTCCGTTCTTACAATGTTGATGATGTTATAGAATACATCGTCCATCTTCTTCAGATCAGCATCTGCAGCATAAAGCTTTCCGCCTTCAAGCAAACGAAGAAAAACATAAATTTCACTCCATTCCCCTTTATTACCTGAAAGTTTAGGCATTGTTAAGCACCTCCTTGATTTTCAATGCAATCGCTTCAATAACATTGACCGTCACGCTGTTGCCAAACTGCTTGTACAAATGTGTATCAGCAAGCGGAAGAACAAAACTATCGGGAAATCCCTGTAACCTTGCCCATTCACGCGGTGTCATTTTACGTACGCCTTCTTTATTGATTTTACCTTTTACATTTGTTGTAGGAACAAGATTCTTTTGACGCTTGTCAATAACAAGATTCCGTTCTCTTCCCATGCCTCCGCAAACAATCGCTCCGGCAACATCACTCCAATCGCGGATTTCATATCCAAAACCATGTCCTTTCGCTTCATGTCGAGCCTTATGACGACGTAAGGTTTCAAGATACACTTCACTCAAATAATATTTTGCTGGTACAGGCTTTTCTTCTCTAATATCCCACAAGCACTTTGTATCATCCGTCTTGTCGGGAAACTCAAAATTCTCGGGCGCAATATCATTTCTGAATGCGACCACATAAATTCTTTCTCTGTTTTGTGGCACGCCGAAATTACGGCTGTTTAAAACTTTGTAGAAAACCTTATACCCCAAATCTTCAAAGGTCCTGCAGATAATTTTGAATGTTCTACCTCTATCGTGGATAACCAAGCCTTTTACATTTTCACAGAAGATAACTTTAGGTTTATGATATTCGCAAAGCCTTGCAACCTCCATAAAGAGGGTTCCGCGACACATCCCCTTATAATTGTCGTCAAACCCCAAACGCTGACCGGCAAGACTAAATGCCTGACAAGGGAATCCCGCAAGACAAATATCAAATGCAGGAACATCTATTTCCTCAATCTTCGTAATATCTCCGGCTATTTCAAAATCATCTTTGAAATTAGCCTTATATGTTTTTTGAACATTTTCATCCCATTCACTGACAAAAACAGTACCAATATCCTCTCCGAATGCTCTGTCAAAGCCAAGACGTATACCACCGATTCCAGCAAATAAATCTATTGATTTCAACTTGTTCACTTTTCCTTTACCGCCTTCTGTATTTTATCTGCACATTTCTCTGTATCTTTTTTTATTTCATTTCCCCAAAATCGAAATACCATCCAACCTTCGCGTTCAAGTCTTTGAGTCACTTCTTTATCGCGTTTCATATTACGTTCAATCTTGGGGACCCAAAATTCTTGGTGCGACTTAAAATCACTTTTTCTTTCTTCCCAATTATGTCCGTGCCAAAATTCACTATCACAAAAGACCGCCACCTTTTTCCCAACAAAAACAATATCCGGTTTCCCCAAAATCCCGTTAACATTCTTGCGATAACGCAAACCGCATTTCCATAATTCCTTACGTAACAAGACTTCAATTTTCGAATCCTTGTTTTTCACTTGTCGCATGTTGTAACTAATTTGTTCTTGGGTCTTTTTCATTATGCTCATACAATTTTACTAAAATCATCCTTAATTTTAGCATCGCAACTATATCCGTGCAGGTCATTTTTAAAAAATTAATCATTCTTTCTCGCTGGCATTATTGCTATTGCCTCAATGGTTTCTTGTTTCTTTTTCCTATCATAAGAAACGCATGTTGAAAAGTCGACATAATCTCCGACTTTTAACATATCAATCCTTCCGAAGAAGTTTTTGGATTGGAAATAATACGATTCCTCAGCTTTTATAAAGCCAGCTTTATTACCAGGAAATAATCTATCGATTACCCCCTTCTTTTTTCCCGCAAACTTATATAAAAGTTGTATCCAATGTTTTCTAATTTCCTTAAAAGAGACCTCCTTTTCCTCTCTTATTTTTCTCATTAAACTATCTTTGACAAACCAATCATTTTCTTTCTTTATTTTTAATGATAATAAATAGTTTTCTTGCGCATATTCAGTCTCGCCAATATCTGATAAAACATCCCCTAATTGCTCTATCAATTTTATTTTCATTTTTTCCGGATCTTTCGTGCACAATGCTTTTAGCATATATTGTAATGCATCATTTTTCTTCCCCAGTTTTAAATATAATTTACCAATTTCATACAACAAAAACCATTTATCGCTTGTTATAATTAATTTCTTTAACCTATCAATAGCTTCTATCGCCTCGCCCATCCCTTCCAAAGCTAAAGCGATTTTTCTCTCCAACCATATTTCGTTGCTATAATGAAAAGTTGAAATTTCTTCTAATGCCTCATTACAACAGAATATACATTCATCAAATTGCTTGTTCTTTAAGAGAAAATCTGTCTTTAAAGTATAATATTCTTCTTTCCGAGAAGCACTTTCTCTCTCTTTATCATTATTGTCCTTATATTGATACGGCTTATCCGAGAGCATTGTTACATCCAGCTTATTTAAAAGTTCCAACGCTAAGATATAATTAAGCGAATTGTCATTTTTATTCAAATAGCTTAATCCCGCTATAATAGCGTATGAAACAAAATCATAACTTTCCCATTCAACACCAGCAGAAACAGAACTAAAAAGTTTTATTTTTTTCAGCAATATTTCTTTAAACTCATAACTTGAAAATTTCAGGCTTTTTATATATTTCGAGTATATAACACTAGAATATATGCGTAGGATATATTTGTATGCTTTTTCTTGATTGACAAACTCATCATCCTTAAATAGATTATATATCTCATCACAAACTTCTTCCGCCTCATTGAGCTTGTTTAACTGCTTTAAACAATTTGCATATTGTTGAGCATCCCATAAATTATTTGTTTCTGAAAAGGCTTCCCATAATTTTTTACACAATGGTAAAGCTTCCTCATATTCCTTTTGAGACGGTTTATTATCTCTTAACAATCGTTTTGTTTCTTGCCTAAGTTCAAATAAATTTTCCATTTTTGCCCCTTAAGAATTTTTTATCTTTTGTGTAGTCTTAAAATGCATCTTTACAAACATTTTAAGCTTTTCGTCTCCACCTTGAGTATAAATTTTCTTCGCTATGCTTTCAACCGCAGGGCTTACTCCCTTTGATAGCGTTTCTTGTATTACTTCACCAAGTTTTTGAAGTTCTTCTAAAAACTTGGCACGTGCTATAATAGATGCGGCTGCAACCGCAATATCTCTCTCCGCCTTAGGTGTTTGCACTAATTCTACTTTTTTACCTTTTTGCATAAGTGAATCTTGTATAACAGTCTCATCCCCAAATTGATCTGCTATTGCATTGCCACATTTATTCTCCTCCAACAAATTCTCAATCGCTCTAGCGTGTCCCCAGCCTAAAACCTTATTTAAGTTACTGCCCATCTCAACATAAAGCGAATTATATCTTTCAGGACCAATACACACAACACTTATTTTTCTATATCCTAAGGCTTTTATTATTTCTTTCGATAATTCTATATTTCTTTTGTCAGAATTACTTTTGCTATCTCTTACCCCTAGCGCAACCAACCTTTTTTCATCTTCTTGCGTGACAAAAACCCCCGCAATTACCAACGGTCCAAAATAATCCCCTTTCCCTGATTCGTCAGTACCAATATGACAATCAAATGACGGGATTTCTTTTACTTCTTTTCGCTTTGAAAAGGTCTCACTTTTTCGTTCAAGCATTTCTTCTTCGGTATAACCATCTTTGATTATGATATTATAAGCCGAGGTTATTGCATTACATACCGTTCCTATCTTTGCTTCGGCCTGATCAATTGTAATCAAATCTGTATTAATATCTTTTGCGGGATCTGAATGAAGTTCTCCGCAACGGATCCCCTCCCACGCCGCAATAAGAAGTTGACTTATATAGCCATCCCTTTTAATATCTTTAATATATTTATCAAACTTTTTCTCTCGCAACCAATTTCCTATTTTTGCTATATCCGAATTTTCTTTGTAAGCTTCAAAGGTAAATACTTTTTTATCAATCATCATTTTAATAATAAATCCTTCAAAAGCTTTTGCAACGGGATATACGATGGGATTGTACAAGGGAAGACTTATTGAATAATCTTTAATGGCTTGCAACAATCCTAATGCTGTAACTATTTGTTTTTTATCAATTAAATTTAAATAATTATAAGCATCTTCGCGCAATGTTTTTATTGCCTTTTCACAATACTCGTCAAAGCCTTCTATTTGTTCTATAACTTGCTCTGTAATTTTTTGTTTCCCTTCTTCAACATAAGTCAATACTTCTTCCTTATTTGAGATAGGTTCATACTTATTAATAATTTCTTTAACCTGTGAGACTAGTATTGAATCTGGCCCCTGAAGCAATAGTTTACCTGTTGAAAACTGAGTTATTGTTAAATGATTTTTCCCTTCTGCAATTTCTAACAAATAATCAATAGTATCTTTCTTCTTTGCCTTTTCAACTACTTTTAAGCATAACAAAACTTCTTCTTTTATTTTTATAATATTTTCTTTTGAAATAGAAAAAGTTGCATGTACCGGTATTGCTGGTTCTACCGCATCTATCAGATTGCAAATTTTATCAATAATACTAATTGTTTTTTCTGTTTCCTTTTCAAAAAAAATTTTGGAAGATCTCCCTTTGCTAAAATATAATATAAAAGACGCACCATCCTCGCATTTAAATTTTATGCCATATGGAAGAGATGTCTCGTTAATAATCTTATGACCTTCTTCAGAAAAAGCAATTCTTATTTTTTCTATGCTTTCTTCTTTATCTAAAATATATTCGTATGTTTTTCCCATATCATAATTCCTCGGGTTGATTTTTTTGAAATTCATTAAATAACATTGTATATACTGATTTCCTGCATGTGACAACTCAATGTTCTTCTTTTGTTGCATCCATAATATCTCCGACATTACATTCAAGAGCATCGCATATACGAAGAATAATGTCCATAGATACCGTTTCATTGTTACTCATCTTTGCAAGCGTGGATGTAGACATACCTGTTTTAAGACGCAAATCGGTCTTATTCATACCTTTATCAATCAGTAATTTCCAGAGTTTATTATAATTTGCTGCCATATAAAATACCCCTTGGTATAATAGTCATAATTATTATAACATATTCAAACAAAAAATGCAAGAGCAATATTCGACTTTTCAAATAAAAAATTTGAAATAAACAATTTTAAAAGTCGGCGCTTAATAACACCGACTCTGTTCTAATTAATATGCCATTTTTCCATCATTGGTAATGCCAAAATTTTTAATTTCCTATCACGAATTTCCTTGAATTTCTTATTGCTATTCCTCAAAACGTTAATTATACTTTTATATTCTTTGCTCGCCTCGGTGGAGCGATGAATCACAAAAATATTGTGCAATCTTTCAAGAATAACACTCAGGCACAAATCTATACCGATAAATACATTATTTGTATCATTAAATGCGCCCCTATTAGCGAACCACATATAACCGTTTGCATGTGAAAGCATTTGGCTTTCCATGTAGTCCAAATACATCGCACGTCCTATTGAAACTCCATTTTCAATATTTATCTCAAATGGTTTAATAAAATCCAAAACGATTCTCGTTAACGACGGAACATTTCCTTTTTCGTCAATTAGATATCCTAATCCCTTAATAAAATTTTCATCAAATTCTTTTCTATTACAATGTTTTATATATATCTGCGTATAGACTTTATAAGCTTGTTCTAAATCCACCTCGTTTTTGATATTACGTTGGGTTTGAATAGCTTGATGAAAATCCATTAATTTAAATCTTAATTCTTCCCCAAAACATTTGAAATACATATACGAAAAAGTGGCAGCGAATTCTAATAGCATTTTCCATTTACATTTTATTTGCTCCGTTAACCCTAATTGTTTTTCTATCGCAAGATCAGGTAAGACAAACCCAATGGTCCTAAAGGTATTGGACACATAATTATTACTAAATTTTCTTTCAAAAACATCAGCTATAGAAGTTAATATTTTTTGTTCTTCTATCATCAAATCAAAAAACGCCTGTGAAACAGGGCTTCTTGTCGCCTCGAAATCCGTACTTAACAAGACGTCTACTTCAGGCAGTTTCCCATATTCAATTTCTAATAACCCCACTATTGGTAATACAATTTTAAACCAATCAGATTTATAAGAATCATTTGCCGAAGGATGTATCAAAGAGCTACATAAACCATATAAACTTCCCGTTTCTTCACCCAATGTTTCCGAAACCAACTTCCTATAATTAGTTCTAGGCTTACATAAAAATGGAATTTTAGATTTTAAAATTTGATTAATTTGCGAATTGGTATAATCATCCTTTAACTTTTCCCTATAAAAGCTACAAGTCTTTTCCCAGTCCATTTTTAATTTCTCAGGCAATAATATCTTGTCTACTATATCATCAAATTCTTTATAATATTTATACTCAATTAAGAATACTTGTTTCTGTAGCAATTCCTCTTTTAAAGAATCTATTTCGCCCTTTTTGCACAATTCTTTTAAGGCAATCCCCTCTAATATGCAACGCGAGCTTAAATAAATCGAATTATTCAAAAAATCTTCACAATATAAAGATTTAAGATAAGCTAATGCGTGTGAACTAATATAAAAATCAAAGATATCTAAACAAGAATATTTATCGCTCTCTAAAAGCAACTTCTCCGATCGTTGCAAAAGTTTATCATTCAGGCTATACATCTTGCCATAAAGCGCATCTATTCTTTTTCTTATTTCTAAAGATTTTTCTTCATGCATAAATCATCTGACTCCTAAACAATCTTCAAACATTATACCATAATTTTAAAAAATTAGCAATTTCTTGTGATATAGCAAACAATTAAAAACGCCCCGAAATGTTACTTTCGAGACGCAAGGGACAAAAAAGGACGAAAACTTATTGGGAAATTTTGGGAACTTTTTAAAGAACTTTGAAAACAGAACGAGGTTATTATCTTTAATTTTTGCTTGTTTTTTAATATTTTTTGGCAAAATCAACCCGTTTTTAACATATCGACTATTTTTCAATTTTGTCGAATTTTGTCGCAAGAGACTTAAAATCCCTCGGTAGAAATACCGTACCGGTTCAAGTCCGGTCAGCGGCACCACAAAAACGCATCCTTTTTTTGGGGATGCGTTTTTGCGTATGCCCTGCCGACTTGAAAATTATTTCAAGTTCGCGCGAGGAGTTCGGCATACGCTGCCCCTTATCTTCTATCGTTTTACATCCCGAACGACGACACTACGAAGCGATAGCAAAGTATCAGTAGCTCTTTTGGGTATGTTTTTGCGTATGCCCTGCCGACTTGAAAATTATTTCAAGATCAGCGTGAAAAACCCATTTTTTCCCTTTTTAATTTCACGTTTTTTTCTTGACTTTTTTCTTTTTTAGCGGTAAAATAAACCGCGAAGAAAGGAGTGTATTTTATGCAATTTTTACCCTTCAAAACCGAAGATTACGGTACCATGTACGAGTTCATGCGCCCTTTGTGGTTGGAAACCTATGGAAATATTCTGCCAAAAGAGCAGATTTTCTTTCTGCTGGATAAGTACTTTTCCAAGGACGGAATCGCCCACTATCGCGCGCTTGGGTATCAGTATCGAAAAATCGACGATTGCGGAATATGCGTGTTTATGGAAAGGGAAACGGACGTCTATTTGGATAAGCTCTATCTACTCCCCTCGGCTCGAGGCAAAGGTTATCCCCAAAAGGTGTTTGCCGAGCTGCAAAAAATCGGCAAGCCCATCACCCTCAACGTCAACGAGGCGAACACACGCGCCCTCGCTTGCTATCAAAAGAACGGCTTTGAAATCGTACAGCAAGAGCTTATCGATTTGGGCAACGGTATGATCAATCGTGATTTAATTCTACAAAAAAGATAGTCTTTGTTGATTATCTTTTTTTCTTTAAAAAGAAAAATAAAAAATTTTAATTTTTTTCGTAAAAATGCTTGATTTTGTGGGGGGGACGATACTATAATATTATAAATACTTTTACTTTTTTGCATTAAACTATGTTTAATGTGTCGAAAAAAGCTTTTTTAAGCAAATAAGCACCCCTCCCCCCGAATAAACGTTTGGAGTGGAGAGGCAGAGTATTTTTTATTTCTTTTTGCACAAAACGCTATACGTAACGTTTAGAAAATATCCAAATTCAAGGAGAGAGTGAATTATGGTAGAGAAAAAACAGGACTTGAGCGAAGTACGCTTTGCGTATGAAGCTCCCATCGTGTCGATCACCGTTTTGCCGAGCGCAGACGTGATTCGCACAAGCGACCAAGATACCGGGAACGAATACGACTCCGGTTGGTTAACCACTTAAAGGAGGTCAAAATGAAAAGATTAACTTTGAAGAAAATGAAAATCTTTTTCACGGCTTGCTTTGCGTTTTTAGCGATTGGCGCTAGCGCGCTTTTGGCGAGCCCCGCCTCTAAACGCACTGTGGCGGAAGAAGCCTCTGGCAATATTCTTTCCACGGAATTTCGTACGGACGGTGCGTCTGTGCGTGTCTTCAATAATCAAAAGAAGACAGACGGCTCGGGTGAAAGAGAGCTTGTAGAAACGAGCAAGAAAGGGATTCGTTTCCACGTTGAAACTGGTGAAGGCTACGTCATTCCCGAATCGGATAATACGTTGTTGTTAGACGTCACCGCGGATATAAACGAAAAGAATGGCTCGTACAAACTTGCCGACGGCTACAAGACCTACACGCTAATTCTTCCCACGCGTTTGTTAAACGGCGACCTTACACCTTCTACGGATAAGGTAATGGCGATTGATACGACGGAATATTGGTTTACCGATAGTGAATACAACTGGGAATCGGTTGCTTACGTTTACAATGTTCCCCAAGAAATGTACACGGACTCTTTTTCCTATCGCGGTATCATTTGTAAAGTAGACGGTGAAACGGAAACGGTCGTGGCGCAAACGGAAGTTTCGGAAAGATCCCTTGCTTACGTCGCAAAAAGAGCATATAACGACACCATCGACAAAAACTCTAATTATTGGGGCTCGGAAGATTTAGACGAACAAGCCGCACCGCTTATCAAGGCATTCGTACCTACTTATAATATTGTTTATAAAGATGCAAATAATATAGATCTTGGATCGGAAGAAGTTCTTTGGGGTGATACGCCTCAAAACGTTCCCGCAAACGATAAAGGCGCTTGGTACGATACGGTTGCAAGCGAAGAATTCGACGTTTCGAAAACCATGAGCTTCACGGAAAATCGTGAACTCACTTTAGTGACGACGTCTTCAAATGAATTTGTTTTGACAGGCGTTGCAGCACACACGCATACCAATAATTATGACGGTGTGAAGGTATTTGCAACGTTGCCTGTAAATGATTTCACTGACGGCACAGAGTTTGATATTAAAGCAGTCAAAATTACCCATAGCGGCAACGGCACGTTCGCAGATCTTGCGGGCGTATGGGCAATGCAAGAAAATGGACAAATGCGCTTATTCTTTGGCTTTAAGGAAGGCACGGATCTTGCAAATGGAGATACTCTTACCCTTTCAGCAGATTCCATTTTCTACGCAAAAGGCGTTATGTATAAGCTTTCGGAAGAATACGTTATTGATTGCACCCAAGAAGCTGGAAGCTCTGAAGTGGATTACGGTATGTTCTTGGGTTATTTGAACAACGCACACGTCAAAGCAATCTACAATGCGGCGGAAGACTCCTCTGGTAAAAATGGGAATCCTGACGACTTTACGATTCGTGTAGAATTCTACGACGATATTATGATCACCGATAGCTACACCTTTGTACACGATGACTCCACCGCCCCCGTATATATTCAATGTGGTGAAGACAAAAACCTTCAACATATTATTACGGGCGGAGAATACTATTGGGTAGAAGACGTCAACCAACTTGACGGCTATACGAAAATCTTGGAATTGATTACAACGGATTCGAATGGAACAAATCTCAATACGGCGTACGGCAAACACACCGGCGACGAATTGCACGGTTTGGCTGGTACGAAGCTCGTACAAAACGGCGGCTATTACATATTCGAAGACGAAATGTACGCACGATTCCTTCCCACTTCCACAAACGCTACGACTGGCGTTGTGGAAGGTATTTGGACGGTAGGTAATGAAACAGGTGCTTACGGTTCGGAAGAATTCGCAAAAACGGGTTCTTACGAAGCAGGCGACACGGAAGTTCGTTTCACGACGACAAATCTTTGGTTTGATACGAACACAAGCAACGGTGCAGGTACGCTCACCATTGAAAATATGAGCGGTGCGGAAAACGCGATTTATCACACGAGCGTTGACGGCACGGTGACAGCAATAACAAAAATTATTTACCACGGTTATAACTCATATCAAATCCTTGGTATTCGCGGAATTCCCACCCCGCAAGCAGGCGACACGATTACCATCGTAGCCGGCACTCGTCTTTGGTTTAAGCAATCTTACGTCACACTCGGCGATTTGGTCGGCAAAGAGCGCACAAAAGACGTCGTGTTCTGTTATAACGGACAATACTGGTTCTCTGGCTACGACGCAAGCAATAACGTGACGGTCACGAACGCAGACGTCGGCGGTATTGACACGGACGGCTCTCACGGCGGTGAAATCCGTTTGTGGATGAATGGCACCACAGACAAACAAGTATTGAACGCAGAACTCATGGGTTATATGATTATCGACCCTCGCTTCCCTTCCACTTATAACGGTACGCAAATTTCTGGGATTAACACCGCTTTCAATTACGGTAGCGCAAACGACATGGTGTCTTTGGTTACAGGCGTTACCACAGCAAAAGAAGGTGATTATTTCTACGTTCCTGCTGGTTCGGTATGGTGGACGACGTTCTACGGCGGTGAAGACCCTGCAAACCGCGCAGTAATCTTTGCAGAAGACGTAGAAGCTACTTTTGACGGCTCGGCTTGGGTGAAAGGCAATAAACAAGCAACCTTTGACTACGTAGGCAACAATTTCACGCTTATCGGCATGGAAAAGGGTTATTTATATCAAGGCAAGAGCTACACCTTCACCGTTACACCGAATAGCGGCTATGTAATTTCCAGCATAACCATTGGCGGCGTAGAACAAGCAATTAACGTGAATGGCGAATACACCTTCACCGCGCAAGCGGCAAACACGGTTAAAGTTGAAACGGTGGTCGGCTACGAAGTAAGATTTGACGTTGCGGACGGCGCAATTGTTGCAGAAGGCGCTATTATAGACGATACGATTAAACCTGTCGCACAAAACGGCTCCTTTACCTTCACGGTAGCAGCAAACGAAGGTTATAAGATTGTAGACGTTATCGGCGCAAAGGATAATGGCAACGGTACCTATACGGTATCCCCTACCGCCAACATGACCGTCACGATTACGACGGAAAAACTTTACAAGGTGACCTTTGTCGGCGAAAACGCAACGGCAAACGTCATGGGCATCGGCTCGATTACGAACGGAAAATTTGTTTGGGTAGAAAATGGAACGTCTATGGCGTTTACAATCACCCCTGCAAACAACTACACCGTCGTACGTGTTGCAGGTGCAACCAAAATAGGTACTTCCACGTACGAAGCGACGGTAAACGGCGCTGACTTGACGATAGAAGCAACGGCACTCGCAAACAGCTCTTTCGTGGATATCACCGAAAGACTTCAAATGGAAGACAGATCAAACTACGGCAATGTACATGAGAACGAAATCTACGTTGCGTTCTTGGATACGGGCATTACAAACGGCGAAGGTGATTCTGCAAACAACTGGTTCAACACGACTGTTGTTGGTGCTTGGTACGTAGGAAACAATGACGTTATTACGGCAAACGGCGGTGTGGATATTATGGAATATATCTACGTCAATGGGACGTCCGCAAGAGCTTGGCTTAACGCGAATAATGGTGGCAAAAACTCGTGTGATTGCTGGCTTTCCAACCCCGCGGCTTATCCCGTATATGTAGAATCCACCGCAGGTAGCGGTCTTATGATGAAATTGTCGACGGCAGTCTTCAATAGTCAGCCTATTACAATCACCGTAAAAGCAGGCTTCTCTATCACAAATAGCTTGGGTGACCTTGTAGTAGTCACGAAAGATGTAAATTTCGTTTATCAAAGCGGAAGTGCAATCACTAAAAATATCACTTCTTATAACTTCAACGTAGGCTTGAATGATTTTACAGGCGCAACGGTGACAGCAAACGGCAACAACGTTTCTAACGGCGCAAGCCTTGCCGAAGGTACGATAATCACGATCGCTCCCGAAGAAAGCCACAACATTACGTCTGTTAAGGTAAACGGCGTGGAATTGTCGGCAAACAACGACGGCACTTACACCTATACGTTGCTTGTAAATTCTGAAATCTCTATCACTACTGCGATTAAGACGTATACGATAACTTGGAGTAATCCTACGGGCGCAACGATTACTGTCAACGGCAATAATACGGGCAGCATTATTGTTGAGCACGGCACGAAGGTTTCCGTGACGGTAGGTGCAAACGAAGGCTACACCGTAACGGACGTATTTGCATACGGCTCCTCTATTACCGCGGCAAGCAACACCTTTACCGCAACGGGCGACACAACGATTACGTTAACCGTTAAGAAACTGCATAAAGTTTCTTGGACGAATCCTACGGGCGCAACGATTACCGTGACAGCAAGCGGATCAAGCAGTACGAGTGGCTCGGTTACGGTTGCGGAAGGCACGAGCATTTCCGTAGTGATTACGCCGAGCACGGGTTATCGTTTGGATACTGTTTCGGGTATCGGAAATGTAAGCGTTGATAAAACGCATGCAACAGCCAACACGTTTACTTACACGGTAAATGCGGCAACGACGATTTCCGCAACGACCGTGAAGATGTACAAGGTGAGTTATTCTGGTACCAACGCAACGATTAGTGTAACGGCAAACGGCGCTAACGTTTCCAACAACTCCTACGTTGACGAAAACACAACGATTTCCGTAAGCACGGCTCCGAGCACGGGCTATCACGTGACGGATGTCTTGGCAAACGGTAATTCAATCGGCACGACGAGTGGTACGTACAAGGTAATAAGTGCAACGACGATTTCGAATGCCGCTGATTTGAATGAGTATACCGTATCTGCATCGACCGATGGTTATACGACAATTACGAGTAGCACAAGCGTCAAAGTAAAGCACGGTAACGCGGCAACGTTTACCCTTTCTATCCCCGACGGTGCAACCGTTAAATGTGATAACGCAAATGTAAGCATTTCTGGCAATACGGCAACGTTAAACAACGTAACAGGCAACACAACCATTTCGTTTACGACTTGGTATACCATAACATTAAGCAATACCAATAACGCCAAAGTAAGCAACTTGTCTAATGGTATGGAAGTTCAAGCAGGTGTATCTTATGAATTTACAGTTGCTAGTGTTACAGCTACTCTTGTTCAGCAAACTGGCTGTGATGTTAATAGTGTAGTACTTACAGGCGGTACATTCAATGATGGTAGTACAACAAAGAATGGTGCAGGTACATATACTGCAAGCTTTACTAGTAAACCGACGGTTACAATAAACGCAACAGCAACGAAATACGATAGCTGTCTTGTAGAAGGTACGCTTATTACCCTTGCAAACGGATCCCAAAAAGCTATTGAGAATTTGACTTATGAAGATGAATTACTTGTATTCAATCACTTAACAGGAAAGATTGAAGCTGGGCAAATTTCGTTTATCGATCACGCCGACCAAGAATCTTCGCTGTACAAGATAGTTAATCTTCAATTCTCTGATGGAAGCAAATTAAGAATTGTATCCGAACACGGCTTATTTGATTTAACGGAAAATAAATATGTTTATATCTCCATGGATAATATGCTTAACTATATCGGTCACACCTTCTATGCAACCTCGTACAATGGAGTTGAATTTGTTCAATATGAAGTAGTTTTAACAAATGCCTATATTACAGAAGAAATTGTCAAAATTTACTCCCCTGTAACTGTACCGCATACGAACTGCTTCGCGGAAAGCTTATTAACCGTTACACCTATGCCCAACGGCGTACGTGGTTTTATGAATATTTTTGATTTCGATGATGAATTAAAATATGATGAAACGACCATGAAGCTTGACATCGAAACGTACGGTTTGTATACTTATGAAGATTTCGCAGAATATTTGACTCTTGAAGAATTTGAAAATTCTATGCTGAAGTACCTGAAAGTATCAGTCGGTAAAGGTTACTTAACTTATGAAGATATTGTGTCTTGTATCTTCGCAGAGTTTGAATAATGAATTTTCATTATTCTAACCAAAACTACAACCGCACGCGGATTTCTCCGCGAGCGGTTATTCTTTTATTCCATTCTTATACGCGCATAATGCGTACACGTGCGTAAAACGCCGATTTTTGCACCATTTTATATCTTTGCGAGTTCTTCATCAATCCATCAAAAAAAGCCCGTAAAAACGGGCTTTTTTGCGTATTTTTAATCTTCCTTAATCGTCCCGACGTCTGCCGCCAAACATAATGAACACCCACAGCGCAAAACGCAAGAAATAAATAAGCGATGTCAAGAGCGACGCCACGTAGGTGTTTGCCGCCGCGTCCAGCATTTTGTCCGCATACGGCAGTTCTTCCTTCGTCAGCACCCCTTCCGCCACAAGCATTTGTTTTGCTCGTCTGCTTGCGTTAAATTCCACAGGCAAGGTGACAAGCGCAAAAATGGTCGAAAGTCCGTAAAGGGCGACCCCACCAAGCGCTAAATACCAACCCATATCCGAGTTTTGCGTGGACACTACGGCAAAATCCAAAATCAAACCGATTAAAACAAGCGGCATCGCAAGCATCGTGCCAATATTCGTGATCGGCACAAGCACTTGGCGCAGTTTGTAAAGGGGGTACCCCTTTTTCTTTTGCATTACGTGTCCTATTTCGTGCGCCGCTACGGCTACCGCCGCAATCGAGTCCGAGCCGAACGTGCTATCCGAAAGGTTTACGACCTTTTTCGTCGGATGATAGTGATCGGAAAGGTGTCCGCGCACCTTGTTCACCGAAATATCGTGTACGCCGTTGGAGCGGAGCAGTCGTCTTGCCGTATCGTAGCCTGTCATGCGCGACTGCGTAGGCATATTTCCATACTTATTAAACGCACGATGTACCTTCATGCTTGCGCTTGTACCAATCGCCGCGCAAAGCAACATCACGCCAATACTGATGATATAATAATACATAATTTCTCCTTATAACACACTATTCTCTACTATCATATTGTGCTATTATCTATACTTATACCCGTTTTTGCGGTTATAAATCAATCGCAAACGGATAAAGCTCCGATTTTGTCACACCACGATCCTTCGCCGCACGCTTCAAGGCTTCCTTTTTATCCAACCCTGCCGCCATGTAGTGTTTGATATGCTCGACTTCCGAAAGGGCATTCAAGGGGCTTTCCCCTTCCTTTGCTCCCTCGACTACGAGTACGTACTCCCCTCGTTTTTCCCCTTTAAGTCCGTCTTTGAGTGTGAAATTCACCGCTTCCTCGTGGAGCTTGGTAATTTCGCGTACCGCACAGGCGTTGCGATCGCCAAACACCTCATACATCGCCTTGATATCCTTATCCACGTCCTGCGGCGCACAGTGGAAGGCAAGAGTTAAATCGCTGTCTTTATATTTTTCCAATAGCGACTTTTTCTCGCTATTTTTATCGGGCAAAAAGCCGATGAACGCGAACCTGCCTGCCGGTAATGCCGACAAAACGAGCGCCGCAACGAATGCGCAAGCACCGGGGATTAGGGTGTACGGCTCACCGTTATCACGCAAGGTTTTGCATACAATATTTCCAGGATCGGATACCACGGGCGTACCTGCATCGGACACCACGACAACCTTTTCGCCACGCCTACTCGCCGCCAAAATTTTCTCCGCCGCTTCCGTTTCGTTAAATTTATGGCACGCATACAAGGGTTTTTTGATTTCGTACGCATTCAAAAGCTTGATGGTATGCCGAGTATCCTCGCAAAAAATCACGTCCGCATCCTTCAAAGTTTCCAAGGCACGGAGTGTGATATCCTTCAAATTCCCTATCGGTGTCGCTACAAAACTAACCATATTTTCTTTCCTTTTTACTCTTTTGAGTTCACAATCGTCTCTAAAATTTCACAGCCGGGCTTACCGCCCTTTACGCCTTCTACCATCACCAAATACGGTTTCGACTCGTACCTGCCCCCCACGAATTGAATTTTTTTCACTTCGATATTCGCTTCTTTTAAGTGATAACACACCTCGGGAAGTCTATCCGCGCGATGGAGCATACAAATCCTTCCACCGAATTTCAGCGCAAAGCTCGCCGCCCTTGCTATCTCTTTTAACGTGAGCGTTAATTCCTTTCGGCATACCGCTTTGTGGTATTCATCGTTATCAAAACCGCTCCCTGCTCGTTCATAGGGCGGATTGCAAAGCACAAGTGAGAATTTTTCTCGATATTCTTCCTGAATTTCTTGCAGTTTGCAATTTTCGACCGTGAAATTCTCAAAGCCGTTATATTGCGCCGTTTTTATCGACAGCTCCGCCAGCTCCTTTTGCATTTCAAAGAGGGTAAACTCCAATCCGTCCACCTGCTTATTCAATGCATAAAAATGGAAGGCAACAATTCCGCTCCCCGAGCAAAAATCCGCAATTTTATCCCGCTTTTTTGCTTTTGCAAACCGAGAAAGGAGTACAGAATCAGACGTAAAACGGTATAATCTCGTGTCCTGCACGATTTTCAGCCCGTCGATGAGCATATCTTCCAGCACTTCGTATTCGCCGAGTTTTATTTCCATAGCGCCCCTCCTTTCGTTGATTTCCCGTATAGTATAGCAGTTTTTCCTTAAAAAGTCAATAGTGCGCACTCTTTTAGCATACTTTTTCCTAAAAACAACCAAGCTGTTTTCGTGAACACTCTATCCAAAACCTTATCTAAAAATGTAACGGAGCTTAAAAAACTACTCCCTTCCGAAGATATTTTAACGTATTCTTTTATCTCGCAAGACGGCGTTTCCTGCGCAATCATCTACGCGGACGGGATTGTGAATAAACAGCTTTTAGGCGACCTTGTCGCCCGACCACTCTCTCGCCTTTCTCTTAAAAATGAGGGGGGCAGAGTTGCGTTGAATGCGGATTTTCTCGAAAAAACACTTCTTTTTCCCGAATTAAAAACCGTAGATGACTTTCAAAACACCATTAAGGAAATTTTAGACGGAAATAGTCTTTTGCTCGTAGACAGCGTGCCAACGGGATTCATCGTCGGCGCAAAGCTTTTGCCCAATCGCACAGTGACGGAACCACCGACGGACGTTGCCATCAAAGGCCCGAGAGAGGGGTTTATCGAGGACGTAAAAACGAATATGTCCCTCGTTCGAAAACGGCTAAAATCTCCCGATTTGCGTTTTGAAACGTTGCGAGTCGGAAAAAGGTCGGATACCGCCGTCACCCTTTGTTATCTTGCCGGTACAAGCAACGAGGATGTTATAGCTGAGATTAAGCAAAAAATCCAAAAAATCGACGTGGATCATATCCCCGATTCTTCCTATATTTCCGCCCTCATTTCCCCTCGCAAGCATTCTCTTTTTCATTCGCTCGGTTCTACGGAAAAACCGGATATTTTTTGTGCTAAAATTACGGAAGGCAGGGTGGGTATTTTGGTTGATGGCTCACCCATCGCACTCACCGCCCCCTATCTTTTAACGGAAGGCTTACAAAGCAGCGAGGACTATTTCCATTCACCCTTTGTATCCACCACCTTTCGGTTTTTGCGCCTACTGGCGCTATTCGTCGCAATCCTTTTGCCCGCATTTTACGTTTCGGCACAGCTTTTCAAAATGCAGCTTTTGCCGCTCGGGCTTATGCTAACGATTGCAAGCAGCGTACGAGAACTCCCTCTTTCGCCAAACTTGGAAATGTTCGTCGTTCTATTTTTGCTCGAAGTACTCAAAGAGGCAAGTGTGCGAATGCCAAAATACGTGGGTATGTCCCTTTCCGTCGTAGGGGCGTTGGTGCTTGGTGAAACGGCAGTTTCCGCAGGGTTTTTATCCACTCCGGCAATTATCATCGTCGCCTTTTCAGGGATTTGCCTTTACACCGTTCCCAATTTTGTGGAAACGGGCGGCGTTCTTCGTTGGCTTTTTCTTCTCGTTGCTGGAAGTATCGGGCCTTTTGGAATCGTGCTTTTATTGACTTTTTTATTATATTACCTTATCACAACAGAGGGCTTCGGAACACCCCTTCTTGCCCCTTTTTCCCCTCTTCTTTCCCACGACTTGCGTGATACTATCGTAAAATATGACTTATCAAACTTAAAATCACGTCCACTCTCTCTTGCCTCTAAAAACAAGGTCCGTTTGCGTGAAAATAAGTAAATCGGCATACCATGTACGCGTTGAAAATATATTTTGAAGGAATTTTACCATGATTTTAGCTCAAAACAAACCGAATAATCATCAAATTTATGCACGGCAAATTGCTTTTGTTGCCGCTTTTTTGCTCCCTGCTTCTAAATTTTTGGAAGTTCCTTCCATTCTTGCACGTTTTACCGCAGGCGATCTTTTATTTCCTGCGCTTTTACATTTTCTCGTGCAATCCCTTGTCTTGCTTGCCATTTTATATGCGGCTTCACAATCGGAAAAAACACTCAGTGAAAGACTGCAAGACACGTTTGGAAAAGGGGCGATTTTCTTTTACGCAATCTTCGCGCTCTATTTTCTCTATGCGGCGGCATTACCCCTTTTAGATATGGAAAAATACGTTTACGCCGCTTTTTTTGATACTGCGCCCACTACTTTTTCTTTCGGCGCATTCTTTCTTGTCAGCGCCTACGTTTGCACAAAAGGCATCAAGGCGATTGGTAGAAGTGCCGACCTTTGTTTGTTTTTGTTCCTACTCCCCTTCCTTGCACTAATCGTGATGTCGTTTACGGGTGCGGATTTTTCCAATTTACTCCCCTTTTTCGGAGAGGATCTACACCAAAGTAAGCTCGCTTTCCACTATACCGCACCGCATTTTTCCGATGCAGTTCTTCTCTTGCCGTTAATTTTTAACCTTCGTTATCAAAAGGGTGACGGCAAAAAAATAATAACGGGATATGGGGTCGGTGCATTGTTTACCCTGCTTTTTCTTGCCGTGTTTTATGCAGTTTTTTCGTCGCTTGCACCCAGAGAGCATTACGCCTTTTCCAAAATTGCGCAGTATTTTCCCGCTCTTAAAATTGTGGGAAGAATCGATTTGATTTTCATTTATCTTTTGTCAATTGTGTTGATTCTCTACACCTGCCTTCCTTTACAATATTCCACCCTTTTACTCAGCAAGACCTTAAATCTACCTAAAAAGACCATAGTTTCCGCTATTTTGAACTTTTCCCTCTTCCTTTTCGCTTTGTTTTTTAATCGGCATTATAACCTTTTTTACCACTTTATTTCACGTGAAACATTTTTTGTTTTTTTCTTAATTGCGGACATGCTACCCTTGTTTTTACTTTTCTTACCAAAAAATAAGGAAAAAGTCACCAAAAATAAACGAAAAATAAAGGAGTCCGTCGATGCATAAAGCGCACGTCAAAAATACTATTCGATATTATATCGTGATTATTGCCCTACTTGTATTTTTGTTCTTTTCAAACGATTTTGGCTTGCTTGACGTACAAAAGACGGCGATTATTACGGCGGCAGGAATCGATCGAGAGGGTGATACGTTTATCGTGACCTCTCAGCTTGCCATTCCACAATCTTCCAGCCAAGGCAAGCAAACCCAATCAGTGCAAATTGTCAGCCGTGGAAAAACGATTGCAGACGCATTCGACCAAATCAACGCAAAAACAGGTTGGTATCCAAAGCTCGTCTTTTGTAATTTGATTGTGCTCGGGGAAGAAACAACGAAATACAACGTTTTTGATGCCCTTGACTTCTTCCTTTTAGACGAGTATCTTTCCGACGATTGCCTTGTCGCAACCTGCGACGGACTCGCCAAAGACCTTCTCAACACCCAAGCGCTCGTCGATCCGTCCTCTTCTGTTGCAATCAGCAAAGTTCTTTCTGCACACGCTATGCGCGTCGGCTCAACCCTGCCCGTGTCCCTGCGTGAATTTGCCAGCGGATATTTTTCGGATAGCTCCGCAGGCTACTTGCCCATTCTTAAAACGGAGCCGCAACAAGAAAAGATCGGGCAAAAGGGCGACACACCGCAATCCCCCGATTCCAATTCTTCGCAAAACAGTAAAAACGAGGATTCAGTCGGTCAATCAACAAGCTCCGAGCAAAGTGATTCTTCGAATACACAATCTTCCGAATCCTCCCAAAAGAGTGGCTCCACACAAAACGAAGAAGACAAACCTGTTTTTTCCGCAAGTGAAACGGCTTTATTTTTCAAAGGAAAACGAGTAGGAAAGCTTAATGCGGACGAATCTTTTGCATTTAGCGCAGTCAAAAACAAACTCCGCCTCGCCCCCTATTCCGTGGGAAAAGAGGAAAACACCTGTGCTCTGAATATTAAAAACAACACCGTGAAGGTACGTTTGAAGGTAGGGAAGGACGGCCATGCACAGCTACAAATCAGGCTTTCCCTCACGGCAGGTTTACTCGATTACTCCAAAGCACTGCCCTTAGAGGAAGGCGCGGATATGGGCGACGTGCCAAGCGGAGTTTTTGCTGCCGCAGAAAAAAAGCTCGCAGGGGACGTGCTTTCAGCCTATGAAAAATGTCGTAGCTGCCGTTGTGATCTTTTTGGTGCACGGGATTTACTCATTAAATACGAAAACCGCAGTCTGCACCGCTTTGCCAATACACTTTTGGAAAATACCACCGCCACGATAAACGTGCATTTCAAAAACGTACGTTAGAGCTGAAAAACAAGTTATCCACAAACACTCGTTCAGCTTTTCTATGCCCATACTTTCTATAAAAAATTATCCACATTTTTCATTTGTCAAGTTTTGTGGATAAAACGCAAACGCTGTCGAATTTTGTCAAAATATACGATTATAAATTGTCTTATAACCGTCAAATTCGCCATTTTGAGGATAACTGTGGATAAATAGGGGGTTGTCCACCGCCAGCTCTTAAAAGTTGTGGATAACTTTTTTGGTTTTTTATAAAAAATATAATTTTTTGCTGTTTTTAAGACTTTTTTTGAAAAAATAGGGTGGTTTTGGGGGATAACTACACCAAAATCAGCCTTCCAAAAAACCGCAAACTCTCTCTTTTTTCGTGGATAACTTTTTTACTCTTTGTGGAAAAGTGTTATTTTTTATGCAAAAAACTGCTATTTTGTGAGAAAATAACGAATTTATCCACAAACATTCGTTCTTTTTTGGAAAACTCGAAAAGTTATCCACAGTTATCCACACGATTTTTTTCTTTCATAATTGTATATTCTTATTTTTTGTATGAAAAAACGGCGAGTTTCTCGCCGTTTTTCTCTTATAAAAATAAACCCAAAATCCCCACCAAAGGGTTGTGCTCATATAAAACTTTCACTAAATAAGTATTAGCGAAGTATTCGGATATCGTATCGGAAGGGAAAAGAGTCAAAATCCCCACAATCACGCTTAAAATTAAGAAGGCTTGCAAAAAACCGACTAGCGCACCGAGCAGGGAGTTAATTCCGTCTAAAATAGGAATACTGTCCGCAACTTTCGTGAGTGCTTTACGGAGTATCTTAATTAAAATCTTAATGAGAATGAATACGACAAGCCCACACAAAAGCAAGCAAAGGAGTCTAGCAACCGTCGAGCCAAGCACCATACCCAGCGTCGTGCCAGGCTCTAACGTTGAATCGGTCGTTTTTAAGATAAGCTTTGCAATAACGGCAGGTAGGTCGGCGTGTTTCACCGCTTCTTCCGTGCCGATTGCGGAAATATCGACGTCAAAGCCTTTCCAATCGGAAAACCAGTTCGTTAAACTCTTGGCGAGCGCATTTCTTGCACCGAATAATCCGTCCGTGACGTTCATAAAGGTTTTTGCGAGCGACACCGCCAAAATGAATGCGACAAGCGTCGAAATAAAACCAAAGAAACAATCGATAAAACCACGTTTGGCGCACACGATCGTGAATCCTATCACAAATAAAAGCGCAATTCCGTCGGCAATCCAATGTTGCCAAGAGGCCGCGCATAGTCTATAAAACATTCTTCCACCCCCGTCTTTATATTATATCTTTTTTCTATCTCTTATAAACACTTTTTAAGTATACCATACTTTTTACTTTTTTTCAATAGTAAATAGGAATTTTTCTTTTTACCGTTTGTAAAAAGATTTTTCAGGCAATACTTATTTCATTATGGAATACTCTTTTCACGTCTTTAATAAACTTGCAGCCGATGGTGTATCACTCTCTCTTGATCGACTCTTAAAACGAGATTTTCAACGCAAAAACCATAAAAGGATGGGGGCATGTACGAGTTTAACGGAAAAATCAGAATTTTTTAATGCGCCGCCCGTAATCGTTTGCGTTGGGAGCGACCTTGTGATTGGGGATAGTTTAGGGCCTATCACTGGATCTATGCTGCGCTATAAAACGCAGGGGTTAAACGTCTTTATCTACGGTACGCTCGCCTCTCCCGTCACCGCAAAGGAAATTAAATATATTCGCACGCTTTTACAAAATTCACACCCTAATAGCCAAATTGTGACGGTGGATGCCGCTGTTGGGGAAGAAGGGGATATAGGACTTGTCAAACTCACCGATTCACCGTTAAAGCCTGGGGCGGGAGCGCAAAAAAAGCTCGGCTCTATCGGCGACGTTTCCGCATTGGGAATCGTTGCGGAAAAATCGGTGGCAAACTACGGGCTTTTGAATACCACTCGGTTGAATTTGGTGTACACCATGTCGGAAATTCTTTCCGATGGGATTGCCGCATTGCTTTGGAATCGCTGTTCAAAAAGCTATAACGTGCAAAAAAGTGTTGACATTTCTCATTAAAAAGTGTTATAATACTATTCGTTGGGAAGGTTTTCGGAAAACACTTCCTGTGTCGATAATTCGACGAATAAAAAAACCGAGGTACAATTTATGAAAAACGTCTCTATGACCAAGCGACTTTGCCGCGCGGGGATTATCGCTGCGCTTTACGTCGCATTCACTTATGCTTTTATGCCCTTTGCCTTCGGCCCTTTTCAAATCCGCCCGGCAGAGGCGCTTTGTATTTTACCGCTTTTTTACATAGAAGCTGTGCCTGCTCTTTACGTGGGTTGTATGATTTCAAATTTGGCGTCGCCTTATTTCTTTTACGACGTAATCATCGGTTCATTTGTCACCCTGCTTGCCGCACTCATCACGTACATGGTAGGCAGATTTATAAAAAATGAACCATTAAAGCTTGGATTCGGCGGTATTTTTCCCGTGCTTTTTAATGCGTTATTTATTCCCCTTATTATCGTATTTCTTTGCGGTGGAGCGGACGGATATTCGAGTGCGTGGACAGCGTATTTCGCCTTTGCAGGCTCGCTTTTCTTAACGGAAGCCGTGTGGGTGTATGCGCTTGGCACGCCTTTATATTTCTCATTGCGCCGCATTCGAAAAAATATACGATTTTTACAGTAGAATAAAAGTTATACATAAAAAAAAGAACAACGATTTTTTCGTTGTTCTTTTTTTATAAGCTCTTAAAAATTGTTTAATTTTCCAAAGATTTCTTGAATTTTTTCTTCAGGTAAAATAGCCGCCATGCCATTTCCATGCCATCTTACGTCATCATCACAGCTACATAACATTGATTTAAACCAGCCTGCTGTTTTTTGCCCGTATTGAAAATTTACAACGGCGTTCCCGCCCAATCTCAAGGTTTTTTCTACAAATTGATCCTTTACACAATCAAGCGTTTGAGATTGCGAGTTAAACGTAAAGCTTTTCTCAAAAGTGATTGGGGATAAAACTCTTGCCGTAGGTTCATAGCCTTCAATAAAAATAATTCCTTTATATACCGATGTGTATGCCATTAGATATCCCTTTCCAATATAACAATTGCTTCTTCTCTTGTTGCGCTCATAAATCCTGGAATTTCTGCCGTGAACGCTGCTTTGACAATCCAACCTTGCTGTGCGTAAGCATTGATTGCCATTTCCAATTTTTGCGGATCAAATTTACCTGAAAACCATTTGTCTTTTTGAGATAAGATTTTATACTCTTTCATAAACATTCTCCTTTGTGGAAATTTTGTTCTCTTATTATACAATAATTAAAAAAAATTGTCAATATCAATAAACATTTTTTCTTGTTTGAAGATAAAATAAAAAAGTTTGATTTTTCACAATCAAACTTTTTTCTTTATAAAATTAGTCTTCGTTATTGCTTCCGCTGTTGCCAAGGAAAATACCAAAGAAATCGTTGGACGGTTTCATCGACGTACCACCGGTTGCACCGCTGCCCGACGAAGGTTTTCTATCGCGGTTGAAGGGTTTTTTACCAAAACCGCCACGGTTGCCGCCACGGTTAAAACCGCCTTTACCACGAGAATTTCTTCTATCGTTTCTATTTCCACGGCCGTGTTCACGATCGTTTCTTGCAGGGATTGCAGGCGCGTCGGGATCTTCCAAGTTTTCGGGGATAATCACGATATAACGGTTAGGTTCTTTGCCTTCACTTTCCGTGGAAATATCTTCTCTTTCAGAAAGCGCCGCGTGAATAATTCTTCTTTCGTAAGGATTCATCGGTTCGAGCGCAATCTTCTTACCCAAACGAATCGCCTTTTGCGCAAGATTTTCCGCAAGCTTGTTCAACGTGTTTTCACGGCTTTCACGATAGTTGTCGCAGTCTACAACGACACGTTTATAATCATCTCTGCCCGTGTTGCCTACTGCGCTTGCAAGCGTTTGAATTGCATCAAGCATCACACCTTTTTTGCCGATAACCGACGTCGTATTCGCCGTCGTCACGTTGATTTCAATTTTTTCACCTTCGGAAACAAGCTCCGTGCAGGCTTTGATATTCAAAAGTTCAAACAAGCCCTCCAAAAACGCTACCGTTCTTTCGCCGTCCGTACCGTCAGCGCTTACAACGGGAAGTGTTTTTTCTTCCGCAATTGCCGCTGTTTCGCTTTCCTTCACTGCAATTTCTACACGCGCTTTAATCGAACCGAAAAGCTTTTTCTTTCCTTCTTCCAAAACGCGAATATCTGCTTGCTGTTCGGTAATACCAAGCTCTTTCAAGCCCTTTTCAACGGCTTCTTCTACCGTTTTACCCGTAAATTCCGTATATTGCATAGTTTACTCCTAATACCGCCTTATCCTTCGCGGCTACATAATTCTCTCTAAATTAATTCTTTTTACGCTTATTTTCCGCAGATGCTATCCCTGCGCGTTTTGCTGCTTCTACACGGTCGCTTGCGGTGTTTGCGAAACGCTTTTCAACTGCCGCCGCTTCCTTCTTTGCCGAGCTTCTGTCAACGAAGAAGTTAATCACCAAAGTGGATACCATAGAGAAGAGGTTGCTCGTGATCATGTAAATCGAGAATGCCGAGCTGTACATAAACGAGAAGATGGCGAACATACCGGTCATGATGATCATCATCATTTTGCCTTGACCCTTGCCTTGTCCGTCTACCGTTTGATATTGCTGCTGTTCCTTTTGTGAGCGTTGCATTACGACTTGTTGCAATAAAATCGTACCAATCGAAAGCCCGATTAAAATGAAATAGCCATTCGATTGTTTCTTATACGAACCCAATTCCGCCGTAATATCGTTGTACGCATCTCTCTTATAAGCTTCCGAGCCGGTCTTTTCTTGAATATTACCAAACGAAACCTTACCGATACCGTCTACCTTAAACTTTTCCTGCTTTGCTTCGGACTTGAAAGCGGAATAGCTTAATACGGGGTGTTTATACGTAGCGTCAACCGACCAAACGTTTTTAATCCAAAGGAATTGCGTGTTCTTCGATACCTTCTTTTCATAGGTTTCTTTCACGGCAAGCTGCGCTTGCGAACGGAAATAAGCACGAATTGCAAACGTTCTCTTTTCAACTTCCGTACCTTCAAAATCCTTAGAAAGTTCTTCAATGATAGTCATTAATTCAACGTCGTTTGTAATTTTTTTAACGTCCGCATAATACTCTTTTTTCGTGAGCTCTACACGTTCTTTTCTTACTTCAAACGCTTTTTCAGGATCAGCTACGGCAAGCTTATATTTAACCGCATCTTGCTCATTGACAGTATACGTACCCTTATAGTAGATATAATTCGAGGGGTCGTTATCTGCTACGGTATATTCTACTTTTATTTCCTTGATATTTCCCGTTTCTGGATCAACGATTTCATTTTCAATAAAAATCGTATTTTCCTCCGTGAAATCGGGGGCATACTCATAGAAATTTTCATTATACGCATTTACGAGCGTATTATAGTTCTTGACGTTGGAATACTGCGCAAACGCGTTGAAAGCGTTAATTGCAACAATAAAGATAATAAGCGAAACGATCATCGGCAAACACGCCGCAAACACGGAAAAACCGCCTTCACGTTGCATTTCCATAACCTTTTGGTTATACAGCTTTTCATCATTTGCGTATTGCTTTTTCAGCTTTTCCATTCTTTCTTTGTTTTCTTTCATGCGGTTGTTTTGCTTACGCATGGAAACTCTTTGATAGATATCAAGAGGAAGGGTGATTGCCTTCAAAGCCAAAGAGAATAAAATAACGCCAACACCAACTACGCCCACCCCGTTAATGAGTAAGCGAATTAAATTCCCCAGCCAGTTTAACGAAACGTCAAAAGTCTGTCCGTAAACGGGAAGAAAAACGTCTTTTAATTCATTCATAATGTCCTTCTTTTATCCAACGGACGGAAAAAACCGCCGCGCAGGGACTTAAAAATATTTTTTGCGTTTTACAACGCTTGTGTTCTAAATTATAACAGCCATCGTTTTTTGAAATAGGGTAACGGAGCGGGATCGTAGCCCCCTTTGGAAAAGGGATTACACCGCAAAATCCGCCACATGCCGAGTAAAATACCTAAAATTACCCCCTTGTTGTTGATACATTCAAGGGTGTATTGCGAACAGGACGGCACGTATTTACAGGTGTTTTTGGAAAGGTATTTTTGATAAAAGCGGATCATACGCATACAAATTCCCTTCAAGAAGGGTTTGAATATTTTTTTGCGTAAATACTTCCCGTTTGCACGGCAAAGGAAGGGGAAATACCCGCTTACAGCTTCTCTTTTTGAATAATCCATCGTAGCTGCGACTGAAAGGCATTAAAAGAGTATTCTTCGCTAACCTTGGGGATTAGCAAAAAGGAATACGTACCCTTCATTTCTCCTTGCGTCAAACGGAAGGCTTCTCGAATCAATCTTTTAATGCGGTTTCTTTGCACGCTTTTTCCGTGTTTCTTCCCAATGGAAACTCCCATTCGCATCTTTTCCGCAGGGCGGTAGATTACGGTCAAAGAAGAAGAAAACGCGCGCTTTCCGCTTTTGAAAAGTCTTTGAAAATCCGCTTGTTTTTTTAATCTTAAATACTTCATTTTTTCTCTACGAGAGTATTTGTTTCCAAAATCCCTATATCATAAAAAAATGGCAAATCCTCTCCTTGCTACGCAAGGAAAGGAATTGTTCTTTCTATTTTTTCAGTTTCAATTAGTGCGTAAGTCTCTTTCTACCCTTCGCTCTACGTCTTTTGAGTACCTTTCTGCCCGCCGTCGTTGCCATTCTCTTACGGAAACCGTGTACTTTGCTTCTCTGTCTCTTTTTGGGTTGATAGGTTCTTTTCATAATCTTTTCTCCTGATTTGGTTTTTTATCTTTTTATTTTTCTCTTTTTTTGAGTTATCGAAGTCACCCACGATAACTTTCATATTATACCGCAAAGGTAGGAACTCCGTCAAGCGTTTTCAAGGCGTTTTTCTTGTTTACCCTGCGTTTTATCCCTTTTTTCGGCTTTTTTCTTATTCCGCCGCGCGCGTTCTCATGGGCAAAATCAAATATTGATACGCCTTGTCTTCTAAATTTTCGAGGGTAAAGGGGGATACCGACGTATTAAAGGACATAAGCACTTGTTCTTCATCAAGCGCCTTCACCGCGTCTAATAAGAACTTACCGTTCATCACGATTTTCAATTCCTTACCGTCCAAATCCGCATTCATCGTTTCTTCTACCTTTCCCATACCCGAGTTTGCAGAAAGCACGATTTTACCGTTTTTAATATCCAACAAAACGCGGTTGTTTTTCTCGTTTCGAATGATAACGGATGCACGTTCCAAGCTCTCAATCACGTCCGCTTTTCTTACGATTACGCGAGTCGTGAAATCGATAGGGAAAATGTTTTCCTTCTTCACGAATTCGCCTGCGTACAAACGGGAATTGATCACCGTGTTTTGCACCTCTACGGAAAGCATATTCTTGTTTGCGTAAATTTTAATATCGTTTTCACTATCGAGCATACGGGAAATTTCCGTGAGCGTTCTTGCAGGGCAAACAATCTTCATATCTACGCTGCTCTCCTCTACGTCGCAGGTCGCACAAGCCATTCTCACGCCGTCGAGTGCAGTCACGTTCAATTTACCGTCCTTCGTTTCCAAAAGCGCACCCTTCAAAAGAGGGCGGGATTCATCCGTCGCACAGCAAAATACAATCTTCGAAATAATATTTTTGAGTGCGTTTTCCTTCATCGTAAAATATTCTTTATCCGCATTGTCCGTCGTGTTAAATTTCGGATAATCGGAAGCGGAAAGGGTTTGCATATACGTTTCGCTATCCGTGTAACGGATAAAAATACCCGCTTCATCGGATACAACGGTCACTTCAAAGGCGGAAATTTTGTTTACAAAATCCGCAAAGGTCTTACCTGCAACGCAAAGTTCGCCTTCTTCCAAAACGTCCGCAATAATCTTTTTCTCAATCGAAATTTCGCCGTCGTACGCCGTGAGCGTCAAGCCGTCGTTTTCCGCTTTTAACTTGATACATTCCAAAATAGGATTGGTCGTTCTCACTGCACAAGCCTTGCTTACCGTCAAGGATGCATCCGCTAAAATCATACCGTCGCAAATAAATTTCATAAGTAATCTTCTCCTAACTTTTTCAATAAATTGAAAAACAGTTTATTTTCCTAATTATTGTACCATACGTAGCTTTTTTTTGCAAGCAAAAAACGCGTGTAAAACGCGTTATTGCATAGTTTTTTCCAGTTTTTAGAGAAATACAATTCTCTTGAACGGTTTTATTTTCTGAAAATACCGAACGGTGTACGCCGTACCGCCTTCTTCCCTTTTTAAGTATGCCACAAGCACGTCCGCTCTATCGCACATATATCGATTTCTTTCTAAAAAGCAGTATCTTGTAAACGTTTCCGAAATAAGCACTTTTTCATCCGCTTTTTTTAAAATCGACGCGTACCTGCCCTTATCCTTTCCCGAAAAATTCCGTTCTTGACCATAATAGGGAATGCAGGCAATCAGCTTTACTTGTGGAAATTTCTTTTTTAAGGCAAGCACCGTTTCCGCCGCAATCAAATCAAATCCCATCGCCATACCCGTATAAAAAATTTTTACACCGTCTTCTATTAAAGCAAGCACGTATTTTTTTAAGAGTCTTTGGCTAAAATCTTTATCGAGCGTTCGATGCCCGGTGAACGCGCAGCTTTTCATCGGTTCGTTTTGTTGAATTGTCAACTGTTCCATACGCGTCCTCCGTTTTTTCTTATTTATAAGAAACAAGTCGTCTATATTATACCACGGCTTTTCATTTTGTCAAGCGACTACTGACACACTTTTTTGTCGAATTTCAAACTTTTTTTCAATCCTGCCTTTCCCCATGAGTACATTTACTTAAATTAAAAAAGTAGTATTAGTAGTAGAGTGCTGTGGAAAGGTGGACAACCTTCTTATTTTTAACAAAAAAGCCTTTATTTTCCAAGCGAAATCCCATTTTTTACTGCGGTGGACAACCCTTATTTTTCTTGTGGATAAAAATGTGGACAATTTGTGGAAAGGTGGACAAAAAATCACTCGTATTATAAAAATAAAATTTTATAATAGAAATACACGTGAATAAATATTCAAAAATATAGAATATCCACAAAAGTTATCAACAGGTGGATAACTTTATACACCAAGCGGTGGAAAAGAGTTGCCTTTCCTTTTTTAGAATGTTATAATATACTTACTATGGAAGTAAGAGATATCAACGAAATTTATGAAAAGGAAATCGTCAAGAACAAGGAAAAGCTTGATGCTTTTCGCGCTTTGCTTTTGGAATATAACCAAAAATATAATTTAACGACGATTTTAGAAGAAAAAGACGTCTATTATAAGCATTTTTTGGATAGTGCGGCAGGAATGGACCTTTTCACGCAAGGCGCACACGTTGCGGAAATCGGCTCAGGTGCTGGTTTTCCTTCGATGGTATTAAAATTGCTCCGCGACGATCTTTCCTTTGATTTATTTGAAAGCGTAGGAAAAAAATGTGAATTTTTACGTGCGGTTGTGGATAACTTTGCGTTAAAAAACGTGCATATTTATAATTTACGCGCGGAAGACGGGGCGAAAGATCCTAAATTTCGTGAAAAATACGATTTTGTGACGGCGAGAGCGGTCGCAAGAATGAATACTCTTTCTGAATATTGTCTTCCCTTTGTAAAAAAAGGGGGTAAATTTATTGCATATAAGAGTGGGGATACTACGGAGATTGAAGAGGCTCAAAACGCCTATAAAACACTTGGCGGAAAGCTGATCAACGTGATAGAATATTCCCTTCCCGAAGACTACGGCGATCGAGTGCTTGCCGTCGTGGAAAAGGTGAAACCTACTCCGCCGAGATATCCAAGAGGACAAGGAAAAGAACGAAAAAATCCGTTATAATTTATTAAAACGGGCATACCGTGTATGAATTGAATATAAAAAACGGCTTACAAGAATTTTTGTAAGCCGTTTTTGCTTTATTGAAAAAAGCCGAGAATTACAAGGTGTCAGCATCGTCACCCGATTCCTCTTTTTCGGGTTGATTGCTCTTTTTGAAACGTACGTCCTCTAAACGGAAGTCTTTATAAATCCAACCGCCGTTTTTGTCGTCGAATTTCACTTTTACTAAGAGTTTGAGCATATTGACGGATGCAACGAGTCCTTTTCCTTCGAGGGTACTCACCTCTGCTCCGATTTTCGGCATTTTTTTGCTTACGTCTGCATAGTAATCGTTTTCGTAGCTAAGACAGCACATCAAGCGTCCGCAAAGACCGCTAATCTTACCAGGATTCAAGGAAAGACCTTGTGTTTTCGCCATTTTTACGCTTACTTTCTTAAATTCGGGCATATTCCCTGCGCAACAACAAACTCTTCCGCAAGGAGCAAGACCGCCAAGGTATTTCGTTTCGTCACGAGTACCTACTTGACGAAGCTCGATACGGTTGTGAAAAGAGGTAGCCAAATCCTTAACGAGTTCTCGGAAATCTACGCGGTTTGCCGAAGTAAAGAAGAAGGTGATTTTGCTGCCATCGAACGCATATTCACAGTCCACAAGCTTCATTTCCAAGCCGTGCTTGATGATTTTTTCTCGGCACGTTTGCATCGCTTGCGGTTTCTTTGCTTCGCAAGAATTGTAAAAATCGGTATCCTTTTGCGTTGCGATACGAACGACCGGTTTTAAGGGCTGCACGACTTCATCGTCGGGAACGTCCTTTTCAGGGTACGCCACCCATGCATATTCCAGCCCGCGCGCGGTCTCGACGACAACGGGCATGTTGCGCTCGTATTTGTCGCCTGTTTTCGGCGAAAAATAATAGAGTTTTCCGCCGTTTTTGAATTTTATTCCTACTACTTTTATCATAATTTATCCTTATAGCTTACCGTTTTTTTGCGGTAGATTATTCTTTATTTTCTCTTAAAATCTTTGCGATACAAAGCTCCAAGCATTGGGGCAGGTTCGCGTTGAACGTCAATTCCAGCTCCGATTTAGAAATACATTCCTGGGCAAAAAGAAGTGCACGCTCGGAGTATTTTTGCGAAACGTCCAAAATTTCGTTCTTTTTCAAAAGGAGTCTGCGACGGGCCTTTGTTCCTTGCGTTTTCAAAACGAGTGCGTCACGGTAGATAATCCGAAGCAGTGAAAAAAGCTCCTTTGGGTGTTTGGTTTCGCCGATTTGCTTGACGATAGACGGCAACGCATACCGAGAACAAAGGGTGAGTGAGAAGGCGTTTTCCATCAGCGCTTTGAAGTATCCCCCTTCCAAAATATTTTGTGCGCCGCCGAGAGAACCGTTGGATGCCGCTGCGCAAAGAGAAATCGTTTCACGGTCGTATTTATCTCCGTAGATACGGGACAAGCAATCCTCAATTTCCTGTGCCTCGAAGGACAAAATTTCCATTTTTTTCGTACGGGAGAGGACGGTAGTCAAAATATTAAAGCTGTTAATCGCACCAAGCAAGAAAATCACCCCTTCGGGCGGTTCCTCCAAAAGCTTTAAGAGTTTGTTTTGTGTGGGTGCGTTTGCCGTTTCAAAACCGCTAACAACAATCACCTTGCGTTTACCTTCCACGGGACGGAGCAAACACTCTTCCTTGATGGAATCGGCGTCCTCAACAGCGAGTTTCTTGCCTATTTCGGGATAAAAAAGACAATCGGAAAAACTTTCGTTGTCAATCAATCGACTTATACGGAGTTCTTCTTCCGTTTGCTCGTTTTCGCAAGAGAGCAGGACTTTTGCAAAGTATTTCAACGTTTCCCGTAAATTGCGCCCATCGTCAAAAAGCAACAGATACGCGTGGGAATTTTTCCCATCAAGCGTTTCCCGTTGCAAAAGGGTATACGCATTGGTTTTTGTTAAAAGCGTTTGCATAAAATACCATACTCCTTTTTTCCAACTTATATTATAGCATATTTTTAAGAAAATGTAAAGGGGCAGACGGAAAGTTTTACAAAGATTTTTTAATTTAATTTTTCCAAAAATGGGCGGGGCAGGTACGCGTTCAAATATTTAATTTTGAAAATATTCAGCATTTTTAACGAAAGATAAAAAGGGTGTGGAGTGTGATAATTAAAAACCCGACCGCTCGATACGAGCGGTCGGGTTGATGCTTGGAAATAATGTTTAAAGATAGCTTTTCCAAGTTTCCTCAAAGGTTTCTTCCATACGAATCATTTCTTCGCAAAGCGCGCGGATTTCGGGGTTTGCGCCCTCACACATATCTCGGTAGGACGTTTTTAAGGCGGTGATTCCCATCACTGTCCCCTGCACCATCATTTCCGCAATATGCGAACGGGAATTGTCCGTCAAAGAATTGATTTTAATAGACCCCCACATCATCATTTTTTTGAAGGGGTTTGGCTCTTTTACTTCATAGCCCAAGTCCTTGGAAAGCTGGCTTGCTTGGGAAGAGATTTTCTCATATTCCTCGTGCTGGGATACAAGCTCCGTGCGGATTTCCGCATCCTCTACCTGCGGTAGAATATTGGAAATGGATTGCAGGGCAAGCTGCGCATTGCGGTAAATTTCCGCAAGTACTTCTTCGTCTTTTTTACGATTGGTATTTTGCATAAACGTACTCCTTTTCTTTTCGTTTGGGAACAGTTTGGGGAAGGATAAGTAAAAACATACGCAAAAAGTAAAAAAATCCGCAAAATATAGCAAAAATGCTTGACGGAAAAGAAAAAAATGTGGTATAGTGTTAGTCGAGCCGATAGAAACGGGCTTTTTAAGTCAGCAATTTTTTACAAAAAAACGCTGCGCCTTGGATATTCTTCGAGACTGGAAAGAGGAGGTAAAACTTTTTATGTACGCTATCATCGATAACGGCAATAAGCAATATAAAGTTGCGGAAGGCGACGTTGTAAGAGTTGAAAAGCTCGCAGCAGCGGAAGGCGAAACCGTTTCTTTCAAAGTGCTTATGATCGCCGACGAGAACGGTATCAAAACGGGCGCGGAAGTTGAATCCGCAAAAGTTACCGCTACGGTCGTTAAGCAAGACAAGGCGAAGAAAATCATCGTCTTCAAGTACAAAGCGAAAAAGAACGAACGTAAGAAGCAGGGTCACAGACAGCCCTTCACCGCAGTTAAAGTTGAAAAAATCGAGCTTTAATCGCACCGCTTGAAAAAGCACAACCAAATTAGATTTTAAGGAGAAATAAAAATGATTTTTATCAGTTTATTCGCTCATAAAAAAGGTACCGGTTCTTCTCACAACGGTAGAGACAGCGAAGCGAAACGTCTTGGCACGAAGCGTAGCGACGGTCAAGCAGTTCTCGCTGGCAACATTCTCGTCCGTCAAAGAGGTACGAAGATCCATCCCGGTACGAACGTAGGTATCGGCAAAGACGACACCTTGTTCGCGCTCGTTGACGGCATCGTTCGGTACGAAAGAATGGGCAAAGACAAAACGAAAGCAAGCGTTTATCCCAACGCGTAAGTCCTAATAAGGCTTGACCAAACCCGACCCTGAAAATGGCGTCGGGTTTTATTTTTCGACACTTATAATCAAAGAGATTGCATATACTATTATTATGGAAAATCAACACGAGAAAAACGTAGAAAAAACTGAAAATGATGCACCCATGTCCGCGTTGAAAAGGAAAAACGAGGAAAAACAAGGGCATTCCTCGCTCTTTTTGGGTGTATTTTTTATCGTGCTTTCCGCCTTTTTCTTTTCCCTTATGAGTGTGTTTGTCCGCTATGCAGGAGATTTACCCACCTTTCAAAAGGCGTTATTCCGCAATTCGGTTGCGGCGGTGGTGAGTTTGATACTACTCCTAAAAAGCGGCTCAATGAGAATACGAAAAGGGAGCTTTATCCCCCTTTTCTTTCGCTCGCTTGCAGGGACGGTGGGGATTGTGTGTAATTTTTACGCCATCGATCATATGCCCATTTCCGATGCGTCGATGTTTAATAAGCTATCCCCCTTCTTCACGGTAATTTTTTCCATTTTTATTATTAAGGAAAGGGCGAATCTTTGGGATTGGCTGCTCGTGGGGTTTGCGTTTGTCGGCGTCTTGTTCGTTTCTCGCCCGAGCTTTGAGTATGCGGAAATTTTGCCGCCTACTATCGGGCTTTTGGGCGGCATCGGCGCAGGGATTGCCTACGCATTCGTACGCAAGCTTCGAAATCAAGGGGAGCGCTCGGCGGTGATCGTTTTCTTTTTCTCGGCGTTTTCCGTCCTTGCTGTAATACCGTTTGTAATAGCCGATCATGCGCCGATGACTTTTGCGCAAGTGGCATGGTTACTCCTTGCAGGCGGCGCGGCAAGCTGTGCGCAGTTTTCTTTGACGGCGGCGTACAAGTATGCGCCTGCAAAAGAATTGTCGGTATACGATTATTCACAAGTGCTTTTTGCAGCGGTGTGGGGTATGATACTCTTTTCGGAATACCCTGACGTGTGGAGTGTGATAGGCTATGCCATTATTCTTAGTGCAGCGATTTTGAAATGGTGGTTTTATCGGAGAGAAAAGAGAAAATAACCCACCCATGTACGAGATGAAATGAAATTCCCCGACCTGCAAAGCAAAGTCGGAGGCCAAGCGGTCTTAGGAAGACAACTCTAGGTTGCAACTCCTTGGCTCACAGAACGACATGGCTACGATCCGACTTGCAGCGATTTTGAAATGGTGGTTTTATCGGAGAGAAAAGAGAAAATAACCCACCCATGTACGAGATGAAATGAAATTCCCCGACCTGCAAAGC
>JAZORL010000054.1:0-3089 GCA_045656625.1 Candidatus Scatosoma sp.
TGGTGCGTAGTGCGCACACGTATGAAATTATGTTAGGCTACGGTGGCGATTGGAAAAAATTCCGAGAACAAGCTTGGAAATCGCAACCGAGCTTATTCAAGAGTAAAAAGCACGCATATCTTGTTTCGGAAATAGCCGTTATGGGAAGACACGACGATTCGACGGAGGAATGTGCCGAATACGTTAAGAGCGATTCGTATGAGCTTAAAGACGAACGGCTTGCATTGGGCGTAGAGTTGGAACAACGAGATTGGAAAATCAGTCAAGCCTATCAAGCTTTGGCGGCGCAATATATTGTAAAAAAACTTTTAGCAAACGACGTTGACGGTATTTTATGGTGTTGTCTTTCGGGCGGTGCAAACGACGGAAGCTACTTCAAACCTCCGATTGATTTTTACGGCTATGCAAAGTATGCGTTTTATGTGTTGCGAGAAAGCTTTGCGCAGGAAATTGCTTTTAATAACGATACGGCAGTAGCGGTTGGCGAGGAGTTCACCGTAAAGCCCGTGCTTTCGCAAGTTATGAAAGGCGAGAATTATCATCTCACAATTCGCGTTAAGGATTTAGAGCAAAACGTCGTTGCGCAAACCGTGTATAGTGGGATTATGGCGGAAAAGGATTTGGTGTGTTTGCCCTCTTGGAAACCCGCTCTTCAACAAAACGGATATTATCAAATCGAGTACGTGTTGACGCGAAATGAATCGTGCGACGTTATTAGCAAAAAAAAATAGAAATTAAAAAATATATAATTTAAGGAGACGAAAAAATGAATAAGATGAAGAACAGAAAAGTATTAAGTAATACTTTAGCAACCGTGCTTTGCGCATCGACGATGTTTAATTTTGTCGGTTGTGGCGGTGATGGACAAGATTCGGAAAAACCTATTGACGCTACCAAAACACAACTTTATATCGGTGTGATTTCGGAAGGATTAAACGAATCTTGGTTGAACCCGGTGATTGAAGCCTTTGAGAAGGCGTATCCCGATTATCAGGTTTACATAGACCCATATTCTAATGAAACGTCTAAGACTTTACCTGACAGCATTGCGACGCAAAGACAGGATTTGTATTTCTTGCAATCGCTTGATACGACCACGCTTATCAAGAGCGGGGAGATTGAAGATATTACCGACATTATTACAAAAGGCGATGCGGCTTTTGAGAACGGAACGACCATTGAATCGAAAATGATTGAAGGGTATAAAGAAGCCTACCAAACAAAAAAAGAAGATGGAACGATTGCGTATTATTCGATTCCTTATGCAATTTTGCCTTACGGAATTACCTATGATGCGGATTTGTTTGAAAAGAAAGGGCTTTACAATTTACCTCAATATAAGGGATTAGATTGCATACAAGGCAATGCCGACGATAAGTACGGACCTGATGGTGTTGAGGGAGGCGGAGACGACGGCTTGCCTGCAACGTGGGAAGATTTTAAGGCTATGATGAAAGTTATGATTCAAAAGGGTATTACGCCGTTTATTTGGTCTGGACAACATGCATCGTATCGGATGAATTTGATGGAAGCGCTGATTGCAAGTTATGAAGGGGCAGATAACTTTCGCTTATATTTTGATTTAGACGGCGTGGATTATTATACGGGTAAGACGATTACGTTAGAAAACGGATACGAACTTGTTAACCGTCCCGGACAAAAGGCGGCTTTGCGTGCGGCGTATGAAATCGTATCGACGAATAACTCAAAAAATTATTCGGCAAAGTCTTTCTTTATGTCCACTTCTCACTTGATTGCACAAAACGAGTATATTATGAGTGAGCGTATGAATAAACCGATTGCAATGCTTGTGGAGGGGGCATGGTGGGAGCACGAGGCCAAAACGACGTTTGAGGAAATGGCAGGCGAATACGGTGAAGAATACGGCTTCGGTAAGCGCAACTTCAAATTTATGCCCCTGCCCAGATTTATTGGGACAGAGGGTATCGAAGCGCAACCAAACACGAAAAGAACGATTTACGATAACTTTGGCGGTACGGTTGTGTGTATGAACGCGGCATCGGAGCATAAAGAAGGAGCTGAATTATTCTTGCGTTTCGTACATACGCAAGAATCGTTAAAGGCGTTTACCTTAGATAATGGTTTGATTCGTCCTTATAATTATTCTCTCAGTGCTACGGAACTGGAAAAAATTTCTCCTTTTGCAAGAAGTATTTGGGAGTTGTATCAATCCAGCGACATTGAATTTACCAATTCTAAGGTTAGGAATGAACGCGTTGCGGATAACAGTAATTATATAAGCGGGCTGCTCTTATCAGGTGAAACGAGCGATAAAATTTTCAACGACCCGTTGGCGAACTTCTATTCCAACTCTACTTGGACGGTTGCTGATTATATAGAGGGCAAGGCGAACAAATACAGTGCTTCCCGTTGGGCGGCTACTATTATCTAATTGTTAATAAATAAGGGTAATATTTATGGAAAATAAGTTATTTATAAAAAATAAAGAAGTACTCAATAAGAAAAAAAATCGAATGAGAGCGCAAAAACTGCGGGAATACGGCTATGTTGCGTCGGTTGTCGCTTGGCCCTTGCTGATTTTTTGCGTGTTCTATTTGGGTGGACAAATTCAAAGAATTATGCTCGCATTTCAAGGATATGACAAAGCTACTGGGGAATTTTATTTCCTATCGTTCGGAAATTTATTTGATAATTTCAAACAGTTCTTTGTACAAATGCGCGAAGTTCCTTTTATGCGTAGTATGACGCTCCGTTCTATCGGCTTATACTGTTTAGGATACATTTGGCTTCTTGTGCATTTACTCGTCAGTTTTTGCATTTACAAAGGCGTACGTTTTACTGAATTTTTCAAGATAATGTTATACCTGCCTAATATTGTTTCAAGTGTCGTTTGGCTGATTATGTATAAAATTCTCATAGAATACGGCTTGCCTGAGATTGTAAGCTGGTTTGGTGGGGAAGTGCAAATGAGCTTATTTATGAATAACGATACCGTTTTCGGCACTATATATGCTCGTTCCGTTTGGTTGGGGCTGGGTAGTGGCTTGGTGTTATACTCGGGTACGTTTAGCGGTATTCCTTACAAGCTTGTTGAGGAGGGCAAAGAG